>OMIY01000405.1 GCA_900299215.1 bacterium
GCGTCCATAAAGATACGCGCCTCGTTAGTCGTGATTTGACTACGGGCCGATTGGTAGGCCTTCATACTTACGATGGCAGGGCGAGCAAGTTTTAAGGCATCAAAGGTCATAACGTGAGTCCTCCACGCCGCGTCCATACGTCATCGTTTTTTAGCGCAGCTAGGCGCAAAGACACCGCGGTAGCATGAGCGTCAAGCCCCTCCATGGTTGCCAAAGTCTCCACCGTGGGACCGATATCGCGGAGGCCTGCGGGCGAAAGCTCTTGAACCGTCATAGATTTCATAAACGACTCAATGGAAAGTCCACCATGCCCACGCGCGAGTCCATAGGTTGGCAGCACATGATTGGTGCCGCTAGCGTAATCACCAACTGACTCAGGTGACCATGGGCCGACAAACACCGATCCTGCGTGCATGACCTTGCTCACCCAGCGACTAGCATCGGCTATCTGGAGAATCAAATGCTCGGGTGCGTAGGTATTCGCCACAACCATGGCTTCGTCGGCAGAATCAACGATGATGACCATCGACTTTGCTAATGCGTCTACAGCAATGTCCCGGCGACTAAGGTTAACTAGCTGAGACTCCAAAGCAGCTAAAGTTGCCATCGCCATTTTTTCACTCGTGGTGACAAGCACCACTTGAGAGTCACGGCCATGCTCCGCCTGCGAAAGCAAGTCGGCGGCGACAAATTCTGGATTGGCCGTATCGTCGGCAATCACTAAGACCTCCGAGGGGCCGGCAGGGAGGTCAGTGGCCGCTCCGCGCGGATCTAGCGAGACCAGCGACTTGGCACAAGTAACGTAGGCGTTACCCGGGCCAAAAATCTTATCTACTTTGGGAACCGTTTGCGTGCCGTAGGCCAATGCAGCAATAGCTTGCGCCCCACCCACCTTATAAATCGCCGATACGCCAGCCAGCCGGGCAGCAGCGAGAATGCCTGGATGAGGCACCCCGCTGGCACCTACGGGGGTGACAACAATGCGTTCGCGACACCCAGCAAGTTCTGCTGGCACCGCCAACATGATTAAAGTCGATGGCAGCGGTGCTGTCCCCGCCGGGACATACAATCCCACGCGTTCGATAGGTCGCCAAAGTCGCTGGCAAACAACCCCGGGTGATACCTCGATCGATATGGGCTGTGGCATTTCTGCAGCATGAAATCTGCGAACCTGATCACGAGCCCGCTTCAGGGCAGCCCACTCAGCAGCAGACACTTTGCTTAGGGCTAGCTCCCACTCATCCTCGGTGACAGCCAGACTGTCTCCCGAATAACCATCTAAGTCACGTGTGTAGCGGCGAAGAGCACTATCACCACGCTGACGCACATCGTCGACGATAGCAGCAACACGCTGTTCAATATCCTTGCTCTGACCGACTGCTGGTCGCTCTAGAACGCTAACGCGTTCTTCATTGCTCAATTTGGGCCATTTCAAGATACGGCATAAACTACTAATATTTTGAAAGACTTCCGACATACTTATTTCTGTACCTCAACCAAAAATTACAACCTGCTATAGACGGATCACTCGATGATCTTCTCAATAGGCACTACAAGTATCGAGCTAGCACCCGCAATTTTCAGCGCCTCCATGGTTTCCCAAAAAATGGGTTCAGGAGCGACCGCATGGATGGCAACCATTTGTTTATTACCATGGAGAGGAACCACGGTTGGCTCTTCAAGACCTGGAATGACGCGACGAATAGCATCGACGGCAGTCGCCGGCGCGTTCATCATAATGTACTTGGCCTGCTCAGCCCGTAGCACACCAGAAATGCGCGCCGTCAATCGCTCTATCGCGATCATAACTTCTTGATCAATCGACTTAGTGGTCCTGACTAATACGGCTTCGCTCGTATACACTACCGCAATCTCACGCAGCTGATTGGCTGCCAAGGTACCGCCCGATGAAACAAGGTCGCAAATAGCCTCTGCGACGCCCATAGCCGGCGCTACTTCGACTGAACCACTGATCTCGACGACATCAGCCTTAGTGCCTTGCTCGTTCAAGAAAGCCTTGAGACTGTCCGGATAAGACGTTGCAATCCTCTTGCCATCTAAATCTCTAAGTGTTTGGATTCCTGAATTTGACGGTGCTGCAATGCTTAAACGACAGCGACCAAATTCGAGAGGCCTCAAAGTTACCACCTTGCCTTTAAGACCACGAGCTTCTAGTCGTTCGGCAATCATGTTACTGCCAACGATACCGAGGTCGCAGACTCCGTCCGCTACATACTGAGGAATGTCGTCATCACGAACTAGCATGATGTCGAGAGGGAAGGCCGCCGCTTGACAGTAAAGTTGCCCACCTCGAAGCTCAACACCTATACCTGCTCGGTTAAGAAGGTCGCGACTGCGTTCACTGAGACGCCCTGATTTTTGCATAGCGAGACGAATACGCTTACTCATTGCTCCTGCTCCTTGCTCGTTCCGCTTGAGGGTTGACTCTTACTCGTTTTACCTAAAACCGCCCTATAGCCACCTTCACCATACGAAAGAGCTCGAGCCACACGCGTGACGGTTGCTGTACTGACCCCCGTTTTTTCGTATATGCGTCGGTAGGGAACTCCATCCTCTATTAGCCGCGCCACTTGCAACCGATCAGCCAGCGCCGTCAGCTCGCCAGGCGTGCAAAGATCAGTCAAAAATCGCCGACACTCATCGACCGACTCCAAAGCTAGGAGTGCCTGACATAGTTCGCGCAGCTGAAGGGCCTGGGTTTTGCTGATTTGACGCATAGTTAGCTACTCGTGTGCTCTTGTATTAGCATGCTATCACAATGATACAGATAGTTAACACAGGCGCATCCGCTCAGGCAAGAAAAACTATGGAAATTTGACGATAGGCCTTCCACCAAGGAATCCGAGGGCGCTATCATTTAAACAGGACCTCGATCGCCAAAGGAGTTGCACGTGGCTAAAAAGAAAAAAACCAAAGCGAAGCCTGTAGCTAAAAAAACCGCGAAAAAAGCTGCCAAAAAGGTAGCGAAGAAAGCGTCGAAAAAAACCGGCGCCAAGAAAAAGGCAGCTAAGCCCAAGAAAGCTCCGAAAAAAGCAGCTCCGAAAAAAGCAGCTCCAAAAAAGGCCAAAAAAGCAGCTCCGAAAAAGGCCAAGAAAGCTGCCCCAAAAAAAGCCGCTCCTAAGAAGACCGTGAAAAAAGCCAAGCCTGCCGCACCAAAGGCGGCCGCCAAACCTGCTGCAAGCGCACCAGCCGCGCCGTCAAATCATGTGCCGCACGTTGGCGACGCAGCTCCTAATTTCTGTCTTCCTACCGACGATGGTCGAGTTTTAAGCCTGGGTGACTTCCACGGCAAAAAAAACGTACTCCTTTACTTTTACCCTAAGGACGACACTCCGGGTTGCACCAAAGAGGCTTGTACCTTCCAAGAACATTTGCCGCACTTTACCTCAAGCGACACCGTGATCATCGGCGTCAGCCCGGACGACGTGCACTCGCATAGTAAGTTCCGTCAAAAGTATAATCTGACCTTCGCACTCGGTGCTGATACCGACAACCGGGTTGCTACCGATTACGGCGTTTGGGGCGAAAAGAGTATGTACGGCCGTACTTTTATGGGCATAACCAGAGCTAGTTTTTTAATCAATAAACACGGCAAAATCGCCGCCGTGTGGCCAAAGGTAAAAGTCGAGGGCCACAGCGAAGAAGTCCAGGCTGCCATTGCCGCTCTCGGACACTGATATCGGATCCTGACTATAAGGCGGCCAAACGGCCGCCTTTTTTTTCACCCCATGGTCAGCTTCAGGTAAACTAAAGTTATTTACCTAATCTGCCGATAATATATGCACTTATCGGAGCGTGATTAAGCATGGATGCAAAAACGTCTCTATTTTTAACCGCATTACTGGGCCTTACCTGCGCCATTGGCTTGCAATCGTGTAAGTCTGCCCACATTTCACGAGTCAAAGACGCTACAGAAAATCGGCCGTCTTACTGCAGCCTTAAGGCAAGTAAGGGAGTAACGTCGACGTATATTGAGGAAGACGGAGCACGCTGTAAGGTCGCACCGGTTTGCCAAAAAACCAACAGCGATCCCGATGGTGATGGCTGGGGCTGGGAGAACGAAGAATCATGCCGTTACGACTCAGACGCCACAAGCAAGAGGACTCCAACTCAGACTAAGCCTGGCGAACTAATCGCTTTTGATACAACCTATTATCCATACGGACTCGAAAGTTATTTCAAGACTACCTGCGGCGACGCTCAGGATCACGGTGGAATGTACTTTGCCGTTACCGAAGACTCACCGCTATGGCCTCATAAGTGCGACCTAGACAGCTGGGCCGAATGCGCCGACTCCGACTGTCTGGGCAAATGGGATCGGTTACCATATGACGTCAGAAAAGAGGTCAACGGCAAAAGGATGGTCCGCGAACCTCGGTGTGACGTCCCTTGTGGGCAGAAATTCAAAATCAGCAACGCCGAAAAAACCATCACGACCACTGCTGTGATTTATGACGCCTGTCCATCCCAGCACTGGAACAACCGCTATAAAGAGGTCAATCTCGGTACGAATCCCTGTGCTGCGGGGCTAAAGCACCTAGACCTGAGAAAACCCCTATATATTCACCTAAACGGTGGCAAGATCAGCGATAACATTAAAGTGTGGGTCGACCCAACTCCGCTAGATTAATCAGGACTAGATTAATCACGACTTGGCCGACCGCTCAACTGTCACCACAACTGACTTCGAGGTCGGCGTGTGGCTTTTTTCA
>OMIY01000406.1 GCA_900299215.1 bacterium
CCTGGCCCCTAGCCAGGGACGAAGGTTTCCCCGCTCCACTGCTGTTGCTCCTGCTGTTTTTCCCGCTGTTGTTCTTGCTGAAGGTTGTTGCTCCATGTTGTTGCCGCTAGTTGCTGTGCCAAGTCGTCGTATTTTCTCATTACTAACTATCATCGCCACCCTGACGTTAGCCGCCTGCTCCGCCGACTATAAAGTCGTCAAAGTGAAGCAGTACCGAATGGCTCTAACTCAGGGTGATGCGTCGTTTAAGTCCATGTTCGAGTCGCTCGTTAACGACTACAACAAGGCTGCTGGCAGCACCGTACTTATCTTTGAAAACGATCCGGCCAAAGCAAACTGCTCGATCGCTGTGATCAAGAATCTCGTAAGTCAAGACACTGAAGGTGTCGGCACCGGCAAAGTCGGCCTAGGTCAGTGGGTTACTCAGTCCAAGGCTGAGAACCCGATCCTTGTGGTTCCTGGTGATAAACCGACAGAAACTGTTTACTACTCGATGAACGTCCAGTTTGATCAAGATTATATGAAAGATGGATCGACCTACGAGCGCCAGAAACTCTTCTACCATGAAGTTGGACATGGTCTTGAACTCGACCATACCGAGGTCAATGAATCTGACGTTATGTACCCTGATGTCGGGGTAGGCGATCCCAAAGACTTCAAATCCTACTTCGAATACGTCAAATCTTACATGGCGAGCTAATTAGCACTTCACTTAGTGAGCGATATCTTTCACCGCAGATTTTGAATTTCTAAGTTCACTGCGAAATTTGGCCCTGAGCTTGACCATCTGAGTCATAGCCTGGGCCTCTCTGCCTTGTAGAAAGAATCCGCTGGGAGCTTGCATCTTGCCGTCGATGTTGGCGGCACTAAAGTCAATGTTGGTGGAATCCTTGCCGATGACGGCGCCTTCACTAGTTGGCTTTGAAGTGTCGGCTACAGCTGTACCAGCTGCGATCGAGAACAATACGGCGATAAGTTTGAGTGGTTTATTGATGGTCATACCATCCTCATTGTAATGTTTTTTCAAGGCTGGAAATGTCATCGTCGTCGGTAGTCGACTTGTTCTCGTCTACTGCTGGCGGCGGCGCTTCTTCATTAGACTTAACTACAGTCGACGAAGCCTCTTTAGGGCGTGAATTTGAATTTTGCTCGGGAGAGTTTTTGGTGGCGACCTTTTCAGGTTTGGACTCCGAGGACGCCCCCTTGTCAGCGACAGCCATGGATTCTATATCGTCATCAGAGAATTTTTCACCGCGGGCGTTTTGATGATGTTGGATACTGTCGATCAAGGTCAAAACTTGTTCGTTATCTGAAGATTTGCCTCGTGTACTTCGCAAATAGGCTTTTAGATAACTAACCGCCTCATTGTATCGGCCGTCTTCTTTTAGGAGCACAGCCAGATTGTAAAGAGCGATGGGGTTTTGATCATCCACGGATAAAACCTGGCGGAACATTTTTTCTGCTGACTCTCGCTGGCCGCGGGCTGATTGGATGATGGCTAGATGAAGCTTTGCATCGGTGTGATTTGGTACGCTTTTTAATACACGTTCAAACTCAACGGCAGCTTGGTCCATTTGGCGATACTTAAGCAGGAGGACGCCTAAATTCATGCGTGCTGCGAGATCGTCCGAGTTAAGGCGTAGGGCTTTTTTGAAAAGACTCATCGCGCCGGTATTGTTGTTACGTTTGAGTTCAATCATCGCCATCATATTGAGCACGCTGCTATCTTTGGACTGTGCGCCCCCAAGGTCATTGAGTAGTAGCGCCGCCATGTCATGATTGTTACGTCGCATAGCGATTTCAGCCAAGGTTTTGCGCGCTGATTTGTTCTTCTGATCGTGACGCAAGACGTCGCGGGCGTGGTCCTCTGCAGATTCAAGTTCGCCTAACGCTGTTTCCACACTGGCAAGCGCTGCCATGGCATCATAGTCAGATGGATTGTCTCGCAAATGTTTCTTCAAGGCCTCGGCCATAGCCCTGGGCCGCTCTTTGTAACGCTTTAGGTCCAGAGTCGTTCGGCCATCGCTCGCTGTATAGAGTGAAACCTCGCCGCGAGTCTTGTCGACATTACTGACACCCGGGTCAGTGGTTTAACAACCTGTAATCAGGGCCAGTGACAAAGTCCAAATTGTGACAACGATATTTTTGAGGTACATGATTTTCCTCCAATGATTCAAAGCCCGGTGCTGATGATGTCGCTAATTGGCTGACCGATCTTGACGCTATGGGACAGGTAACCTGGCTCAGCCGAAAGCTCGTCAATATTCGGATGTTTATCGGGGGCTAACTCAACCATTTTTTGATAAGTCAGTCTGGTCCAGGTGGTGAAGGTGTCGACTTCTTTTGATCGTTGGTAGGCCGTTTCAAAAAACTTATAGGCCTCATCTCTCAGTGGCAGCGCTACTTTTTCCAGCTCGGTGCGCAGTTTATCAACTTCTGCGGGCGATGCACCGGTTGGAGCCGGAACCTTAAATAAGGCATTGGCAAAGTTTTCATGAGCTTCGCCCAACCTGTAAAGTGCGGCTACTGTAAACTCTGGACTGCCAAGGTCTATGATGCGTTCGAATGAGGATGCCAACCTAACCAACTTAGACTGCTTGTCAGTGACTTGCTTTTCTACTTTAGTTCCATCGTTCAATGAAGTTTCCATGTAGTCACGGAAAGGTACTTCGCTCTGCTTGAACAGCGTTTGAGCAACAATTGACCGAGCCGCTAATGCTGTAGGAGCATTCTTAGCGGTAAGCTTTTTAATGACCTTATCCAGAGCTTTTTGACCGTTGGATTTGTCCCCATGGTTTAATGTAATGGTAGCAGCTTTAGCGCTAGCTAGAGTGGCAAGATCTACGTCAGTCTCACCAAACTGTTTGACGAAGTTTTGGTAAGAATGAATTGCATCTGGGAACCGGCCCTGACGCTCTAGAATTTCCGCTAAAGTCATGTTGGCCTCAGGTGCCATAGGCGCACCTGGGAATCTTTGGCCAAACTCACGCAGTATCCCCACTGACTGATCAAGCTGATTGATGCCTTTGTAGAGAATTGCAGCGTTATAAAGGGCGGGCGCTGCTCTTTTATCCTGTGGATATTGACTTGCCAAACGGCGGTATAACTTGGCTGCCTCTTCAAATTTGGCCAAGGTCTCTTGCGTGCTGGCAACCGTTGCTAGTGCATCAACTACCATGGGTGATTTCGGATATTTACTAATCAAGAGATTACCGGCCTCAATGGCAGGTTCGATCTTTCCAACTTTAAAATAATTCAGCATGGCATTATAAACAGCGCGGTCAGCATTCGCATTTGTCGGAAATTGTTTTTGGAAAGCCATAAAACTCGTGGCAGCGGCTTCGAACTTCTCCTCTTTTTCAAACGCGAGAGCCTGCTTGAAGGTTGCTGATTGAAGGAGATCAAGTACGTATTTCTTAAGAGGCTCGTCCAAGATTTTATCTTGAGCAAGAAACTTTTGGCCCCAGGACGTGACCTTTGCCCAATCTTCCTTTTCGGCATAATAACCCATAATCATGCGTACTGCTGTGCGAGCCTGTTTGGTTGCGGGAATATCGGCCGTGATTTTTTCAAACCTAGACATCGCATCAGTGTAGTGGCCGTAATCAAAATATGTCTGAGCTGCAGTGAAGCGCATTGCATCACCGTCCTTCTCTTGAGGAAGCAGCGAGACATAAAGATCGATGACCTGAATCAGTTTTTGCTTGGCTCGTGGGATTTCAATCGGTTTAGCAGCCTGACCAGCTGGTGGAATTTCCGGCCACTTGGTGTCGACTACTAATTGATTGATGGCAGCTACAGCATTAAACGCAGCAGACTTCATGTATTTACCTTTGGGGTCTGCTTTGGCTACCTGCGAGTAATGTTGTGCTGCTTGTTCATACTCCTTGCGATCGAAATGAATCTCCGCAAGGTAATAGCGAATATCATAGGCAGCAGGAGAGTCCGGAAAGGTAGCTAAATAAAGGCCGTAAATTTCCGCTGCTGTAGCAAAGAATTCGGCGTTTTTCGTCTTTTGACCGCGTTGATGAAATAAGGCTCCGTAGCGATGTATGGTCAGCTCGCACTGACGTTTGCCCTCGGCGATGACGGCTTGGTCTTTGGCGTTAGCCTCGCGCCATGTAGAGTCATCGATATAGGTTTTTTTCATCTTTTGTAGTTCAGCTACTAAACCTGGTACGTTGCCAGTTAAGTCATAAAGCTCTACTAGTCTGACGGAAACCTCGGGGTTAGTGGGCCTGGTAGGCATCTCGCGGATCAATCGTTGGTACACCAAGATTGCAGGTTGATTCCTACCTTGCTCCGTATAGATGTTTCCTAGTCTCTCGAGCATTTTATAAAAGGAATCTTTAGAGCCTACGGTTTGGAAGTA
>OMIY01000407.1 GCA_900299215.1 bacterium
GGGCGGACTTTTTATAAGCTGTAGCAAAAGTGATGTTGGAGTGCCGGGCGCAAAAAAGCCCGCAACGTCGAAAAAAGACGAGGAAAAGAAGTCGCCAGCCACCAACGCTAACGACGCCAATATCCTCGACGGTGTGATTAGAGGCGTAGTGAAAGAGTTGGCTGGCGAAAGGCTGTACGAAGGCCTCTACCGCATCAAAATCAATATCGCCTTCATCGAATGTGGAGGCGAATTTCCAATCACCATTAAAGTACCTGACTTTGATGTAGGGATAGGGTCTGTTCTCGATTTCAAGGGCGCAAAAGTCAAATGTGCCGGGTTTGATCTTCCCCTCGATGACATCACCAAAGCCCTATTTTCCAGCGGGGCGCAATTCCCGCAGTTGCCAGCAAGTCTGCAAGGTAAAAAACTCTTCGGACTTCGCAATCAAGAAGGGGTGCTCGGTGTAACCAAGCTAGCTACTGTAGAACTCCAACCCATGTATCCGCTGCTACCGGATATCTTGGACACTACAGGTGAAGTACTTGCGACACTTGATAAGACTGTACCAGTCACTTTGACTTCGCCCAAAGGTACCACGGACTCGGGACAAACGCGCGTTAAGGTGACCAGTTACAATGGTAATTTCCAAGCTCCTGGTGGCGGCCAAACCTTTGATAAAGTCATGATGTGGACAGTTAGTGCAAGCGGGTATCAAAAAACCGTTGCGGGACCGCATCTGCTGGACACCCTAACAGTCGGCTTAAACATGGACCCGCTCGCGGTCCCCCACATCGATTTTACAATCTCCCTGACCACGGCTGGCGGCAGCGTGTTTAAAACCTTGAGGGAATCTTGGGATGGCAAGGAGCCTGAGTTTTTTGGCTTTGTGGAATTCGTCCTCGGCATCGTCAAGAGCCTGGACGTTAAATTTATCTTTAGTGCCGACATGATCAAATTTGTTGATAACGAGCCCACACCTACTCCGGCAGTTGTGGCTCCACCAACTGGTACTACAACTAATGCCCTTGGGCAGGCGCCAAAATAAGTCATCCAGGATGTAGATTCACTGATGAAAACAACCCTAAAAATTCTGATCGGAACCTTCTGCGTGGCAGGATCGCTGCTCGCATGTGGTGCGTCCAATAAGGATGCGTCGGAAGTTGCGGGTATGTTCAGCGGGTCCGCAGGCAGTCTGCAGGACCGCGTGGAGTCTGTCTGCAATAAGCTGCGTCAGAACAATGCAGCACCGTCGACAGCTGGTCTTGAGTTGGCAGTGCTCGACAGCTGTGAGGGCGCAGGTGAGAATGCTATCGATGTCAAAAAATACGATGGTCTGCGTTTACAGCAGTATACTATCGGCAACGGAGCTGAAACAGACGCGAGAAGATCGTCTTTCCGATTGCAGCTTTGGTTTAACAGCACTCTGGTTGGACTTGCTAAGCTAGTTGGCAACATTAGCGACTTGCAAAACGGATTTGGCGGACAGAATATCCCAGTTGACGAGAAATTTATTGAGAACGCAGCTAAGATAGACCTCAAAGTTGCAGATAAATTAGCAATCACTATGGACGACGGCCCGATTAAGGGTGGCCTCGCCATCAAGATATCCGTCGAGGGTCTAGTCAAACTTGCTCTAAAGATCAGGGTTGATTTTACGCTAATCGAGAACACCCTAGCCATCGTTGTCAAGTCGGTCGAGGCCGAGGGTCTCGTCCAAGATTTCTTCATGGTAATTTTGCTCACTCCTTTTGCTCAGGATACGTACTTCGAGGCTATTGGATCGATCAAAATTAATGAGATACTAGATAACGCAAAGCTCATTGACAGCTTCTTGCCAAAGTTGACTGAGACATTGCTAAACGGCCTTTTCAAACTAGATGCCAATAAGGCGACTACTAGTACAGTTGGTGACAAAAAAACTTCAGTCCCGAGCAAATCCGCCCTCCCCAAAGGAGCCTCGAAATGATCCCGACGAAGCATAGAGCCATAAATCAGAGAGTTGGCCGTCGGGTGGCGAGTTATCTAGGGTTGGCCACTTTGCTTAGCCTTGGCGCTTGCCAGAAGTCACAAGACACCTTCAATAATGGCCGCTCGGAAAAGAAGCCTGCGACCAAAGGGCCTACGCTAGAGGCCTCTGCAAAGGCCCCAGAACCAGTTCTAACCTATGATTATGGGTTCAGTGTCGCTCTCAAGTCGGGGTTGACGATTTGCAAGGATGGTCGCGTTTCGATTGCGCTCAAGAGCGACATCTCATTCGATGTTCAGGGTGTTAAAGATCTCCGCTGTGTCTCGGCGAAGCTTGATCTAAACCGACTATTGAAGCCTATGTTAGAGGCAATTTCGCAGTTGAGCGGTCAAACAAAGATCGGTGCTGAAACTAAAGATAACATGATCTTCCTCAAAGATTTTCCGAATTCATCGGACGTGAAATTCAATCCGCCCGTGCCAACTTTCTTTTTGCCAACTTTGGGCGGTGACAATACAAAGTTTCAGGGTATCAGTAGACAATACGACACTGCAGTTCATTTTACTCCAAACGATACTGGTGTTACGGAAGTCAAAGGTAAAAGTACTTTCACCATGATTGACGTCGATAAGCCAATCACCACTGCAGACGGTAAAACCTTTAATAAGAGTGTTCACTGGCGACTGCAAACTGACTGGGACAAACGCGGCGTCGTGCCATATCTTTCGTTATTCGATATGCATTTAAGCACAGCCCCTCTTGATGTGATTGGGATGACGCTTGAGATCACCATCAATCCGTCTTATCTGCCACTTTACCGCCAAGTTCTTAAATCCGAGCTCCTACGGAGCGCGGAAGAATTATCAAAACTAGCCGATATTGGCGTGAACCTGACCTTGGTGATCAATATCACTCGTTAAAGGCGAACGATAAACATGGCCGTCCCACCGATGGTCTCTTTTTCAAAGGCCATTGGGCTATCTCCGGTTTCATCGACCCCGATGGATTCAAGATTGAAGGAAGCCTGGAATTTCTTGAATGGATTCGGCGATATAAACAAAAAGTCACGACGAAGGAGGTCGATCCCCGAGTCCATGGACCAGTGGTGTCCAGGATTTGGACGGTGACCGTACGCCTTAACGTACTCATCTGCGTACCAAGCTAGCCGCGTGGCGACGCTTGCACGGCGATCTCAGCTCAAATTCCAAAGGTCCTCGGGCGTTAGACAGCCGTAAAGATGACAATGGAGTACATCGTTCAAGAATTGGGATTGGGATAACTCAATAGACTTTTGCAACGATCGCCCTCAGCTCAGAGTGTTGAAAATCTGAGCACTGCTTAAACCGTAAACGAAATTTTTTTACCAGGCAACTTGTTGTCTTGATATTTATGTCAATTATTTCAGGTTCTTCTTGATTGTTTTCACGGCTAATGCAACGCGGTTTTTGTGGTCCAGAATTTGCACAGGGCTCGAAGACCCCGTCCGATCGTAGCCATCTTTCAACTAGGACTGTTCAGACTCTAGTCTAGGATACGAGGGTGTAATGGTGTCAATCAGTCAGTCAAAATTTAAGATTGCGTTGATCGCTACAACCTTGGTGGGCGGGCTTATCTTAAGCTGCGGTGGTCCGGATGCCGGAGGGCCAGGCCCAGAAAAAGCCGCCACGTCGAACAAAGATGACGAGGCCAAAGCCGGCGTCAAAAAGACAGGAGATGCGAATATTCTCGATAGTGTGATCAAGGGAGTGGTCAAAGAGTTAGCTGGTGAACGGCTCTATGAGGGCCTCTACCGGATCAAGATCAATATTGCCTTCATTGAATGCGGGGGCGAATTTCCAATTACAATCAAAATCCCTGAACTAAATCAGGGTGCAGGTTCGATTCTCGACTTCAAGGGCGCCAAAATCAAATGTGCGGGGTTTGATCTACCGCTAGATGATATGATCAAAAGTCTTTTTTCGGGTGGCACGCAGCCGCCTCAGTCGCCAGCAAGCCCTCAGGGCAAAAAGCTCTTTGGATTGCGCAATCAAGAGGGCGTTCTCGGTGTCGATAGGTTAGCAACGGTTGTTCTTCAGCCCATGTATCCTTTGTTGCCAGATATTTTAGATACGTCAGGCGAGTTACTGGCGACTCTAGACAAGACAATTCCAGTTACTTTGACCTCTCCCAAAGGTAACACCGACTCAGGGCAAACTAATGTCAAGGTGACCACTTATAACGGCAATTTTCAGGCACCTGGTGGTGGTCAATCCTTTGATAAAGTTCTGGCTTGGACGGTCACAACCAGTGGTTATCAAAAGACCGTTGCCGGACCGCACCTTTTGGATTCCCTAAGTGTGGGTTTGAACATGGACCCGCTCGCGGTTACTCACATTGATTTCACGATCACCCTGACAAAGGCTGGCGACAGCATATTCAAAACCGTAAGAGAATCCTGGGAAGGCGAACAGCCGGCGTTTTTCGGTTTTGTGGAATTCGTGCTTGGGCTGGTCAAAATTCTGGACGTTAAATTGATCTTCAGTGCAGACATGATCAAATTTGTTGATAACGAGCCGATCACTGCACAACCAGCTGTAGTCGCTCCGACGGAGACTTCGGCAAAACCAGTTCAACCTAACGCTCTGGCACCGACCAGCAAATAAATGACTCAGTACTGAGACTTAATCATGAAACATGCCTTAAAAATCCTTTTAGGAGCAAGCTGCGTCGCAGGCGTGATGCCAGCGTGTGGTGCGTCTAACAAGGATGCATCGGAAGTTGCAGGTATGTTCAGCGGTGCAAGCCGAACTCTGCAGGACCGGTTAGAATCAGTTTGTCATCAACTCCGTAAGAACAAAGAGGCGCCTTCAACTGCTGGTCTTGAATTGGCTACGCTAGATAGTTGTGAAGGTGCCGGCGAAAACGCAATCAGCATCAAAAAATACGATGGCTTCCGTTTGCAGCAATATACGATAAGTAACGGCGCTGAAACTGACAAAAGAAGGTCATCCTTTAGGCTACAACTTTGGTTTAATAGTAACCTGGTTGGGCTTACCAAACTAGTCAGCAACATCAAAGAGATGCAAGAAAGTACAAACTTCAATGATGCACCCGTTGATAAAGATTTTATCGAAAACGCAGCCAAATTTGACGTTAAGTTTTCTGACAAATTGGCGGTCAAATTGGATGACGGTCCAATCAAGGGTGGGCTCGGGATCGCCGTATCCGTAGATGGGCTTCTCAAAGTAGCAATGAATATTAGGATTGATTTTACTTTGATAGATAACACGGTGGCCATAGTCATAAAAACTTTGAAGGCCGAAGGCATTGTCCAGGATTTCTTCTTGGTCATTATGCTGACACCTTACGCGCAGGACACCTATCTCGACGCAATTGGGTCAGTCAAGATTAACGAGATTTTAGACGACGCAAAGACCGTTGATACCTTTCTACCAAAACTTACTGAGACTTTCTTGACTGGCTTTTTCAAGCTACAAGCCAATAAGACGATTAAGGGTTCAAATATAAAAAAAAATAATACAGAGAAGAGCAAAGCCGCACTGATAACAGGAGCCTCTCCATGAAAGCTACCAAGATGGGAATGGTAAGTTGCCGTGGTGGCCGTGGAGTCGTAAGGTCCATAGCACTGCTGTCGATGATAAGTGTTGGTGCATGTCAAAAATCACAAGAAACCTTCAGCAGTGGATCTTCTGAGAAGAAACCGGCCAGTAAATCGACCCCGCTCGAGGCATCAACAAAGGCTCCGGAGCCGATTTTAAATTATGATTATGGGTTGACTATAGCTCTGAAGTCGGGACTGACGATCTGCAAGGGCGGGCGAGTCTCGTTGTCCCTGAAAAGTGATGCGTCCTTCGATTTTACCGGGTTGAAAGATCTCCGTTGTGTCTCGGCAAAACTTGATCTCAATCGGTTGCTGAAGCCCATGTTAGAGGCATTTTCTCAGTTGAGCGGTCGAACCAAGATTGATGCTGAACTTAAGGATAACATAATATTTATCAAGGGATTTCCCAATTCGACTGATATCAAGTTCGATCCAGGAGTGCCGACATTTTTTATTCCCACACTAGGTGGTGATAATTCTAAATACAAGGGTCTAACTAAGCAGTTTAGTCCCGCTGTGCACTTCACTCCGAACGAAACAGGTATCACCGATGTCAACGCTAAAAGCGTATTTACAGTCATCGATGTCGACAAACCAATCACCACTCCGGACGGCAAAACCTTCACCAAGAATGTACATTGGCGCCTGCAAACCGATTGGGATAAGCGCGGTGTCGTGCCATTTCTATCACTGTTCGACGTCAATTTGAGCACTGCGCCTCTTGACATCATAGGCATGACTTTAGAAATCACCATCAATCCAACGTATCTTCCACTCTATCGCAAAGTCCTTAAATCTGAGCTGCTCCGAAGTGCGGAGGAGTTAATGAAACTAGTTGATCTCGGTGTGAACCTGACCTTGGTGATCAATATCACTCGTTAAAAGCGAATGATAAACATGGCCGTCCCACCGAAAGTTTGCTTTTCAAAAGCCATAGGGCTGTCGCCGGTCGCGTCGACGCCAATTGATTCTATTTTGTAAAACCCTCCAAGTGCGATGGTAGCCCTATAAGGATTCTGGTGACGCTCACGACCAGATCGTCTTAGCGACTCGAATTCAATGCCACCACTTATTGCTTTCAGTGGTACTTTTGCGCCGAATCCAGCCGGCATCACGCCACTAGCGTCTCCAGCCATGCTTAAAAGACCATCGCCAAAATTGGTGGGTATCAGAGTAAATGGGTTAAATCCGGTTTTTCCATTAGCTGCCGAATCGCCAGGTCCCATGTCAGAGGGTTCGTACTGAATGCCACCGATAAGGCGCAAATTGTCGATCAGATCATTGTGTATCAAACGTGGAAGTCGCAGTTTGCCGCCTCCACGAAAAGCCACAGAGTCGGTGATGTCCGCCTCAGCCACCTTGAACTTACTTAGGGATAAAATCTTCGTATTTGCAGGCTTGCGCTTGTAGTCGAAATCAGCAAAGCCGATGACTGGTCCAACGGCAAGTCCCCATCCAAAAAGGAACTGGTCAAAAGATGTGGGAGGAGGTGAGGTCAAAGCGTTTTGGCTGGGAAACCCTCCCGCATCGCTTGTAGCTCCTTCATCCTCGAGTGGGCCTTTAGGCAAAGCACTGACGATCGGCGAGCTAATCCCAATTGAGCCAATCTTAGCCTGGGTTAAAGCATTAGTCGAAACACCCACGGTCAGTGTCTTTGGTATGACGTCCAGGCGGAGGCCAAGTTTTAAGGCCACCATCGAGAAGTTTTGAAACGATACTACGGCTAGATCTGTGGGATCCTCATGGCCGCGTACCTTGACCTCACCGGATGCGCGTACATAGGTGACACCGGCTCCAACTCCTGCCGGACCAAATTTGACGCCCGCACCGAAGTTTACAAATGTAACCGAGGTGATTTTGAAACCCACGTCGAATCGATTCACCTGGTTTAGGAAAAGTATCGGGATATTGTCAATTTTGCCTGATACGGATGTAGGCAGGTAAAAGGGTGTCAAGCTCAGACCAAAATTGGGTGCCAATTTGATCACAGAGTTTGGGATGTCACTAATCGAAATTCCAGTTTGCTGCTTGCTCATGGTGTCCAGCCCTGGCACCCTAAACTTAGCCGAGGAATAGCGTAAAGCCCCGGCTCCTTGCGCCTGCGACTCTGGAGTAAAACCATAATTTGCTGGGTTAGCTGCAGCACCAAAAGGCGTACTTTGCACTGCTTTGACGTTGCCCATAAGTGGATGAGCAAGGGTCGGGGTGGAAATGGCGGAGGCGTAGAAAAGGCTTAGCAGCCCTAATGAGCGCTTTGCTTGGTGTACCGCCATGAATCCCTCTATGAAAACTATTTGATTGCGCGCAACTTCGCCGCCAGAGGATTTCGTAGCGGATCGGTTTCTCTCAATAATAGCAAATCTGCCATGCCCCTTTCGACTGCAGCCTTGGTTGTCGCCTTAAGTTCGAGGCAGCCGGCCTCGTCATCTGGAGACACGTGCTTGGTCTCAATCGGTGGCATGAACTTAAAATAAAAGCGCTCTGGACGAGGCAGCGGTGTGCCTCCCCATCCGCGCACAACTAGCGGTGGGATTTCTTCAAATTTCACGAGATTACTAAATCGATTGACTAGATTTCTGAAGAGAGGCCCGACCGGTGAATTGACCAGGTCGTTTCTGTCCAGGATGATGTCGTAACATTCTTCGGCACCGACTGAGGCTAGTGGAATAATCGGATAGCCATGAGCTGCTGCCATTTTGACAAAGCCAATGCGGTCTTCCCAGAGAAGTTGATATTTTTGGCCTTTGGTCTTGCTGACCTCTCGACCTCCGCCTGGAAATACTAAGATGTATTCCCGAGCCTCCATGAGCTCCCTGCAGTTTTCTCTGGTTCCCTCGACGGCACCAAGATTGTGAAGGATGGCACGCGATATCGGATTTTTGAATCCCTGCTTGTGGGCTAACCCGCGCAAACGAACCCCGGCCTGCTCTCTGAGGGCCGTATAAAAAAATGGGATGTCGAGCACTCCAAGAGTCGTGTGATTAGCCACGATCAAGGCTGGACCACTTTGCTGAACGTGCTCAATGCCTTCGATATGAGGCTGTCCCAGTTGATAGAGGGGCTGAAAAAGCTTAACAAAAACATGGTCAAGTTTAAGCGAGCTGGTCTTTGCCATGATTAAAACCCATGATTGACAAATCGATCACAACTTTGTGTCACACAGGCGATATCGGCAAAAGATCTGAAAAACTTGAGATAAATAAATAAGTTATATGATTACAATGTAGTTTACGGTTTGCCGCGCCACAGGTCGTTCATGTGGAGAATGTTGTTACCGGCTTGGTCGTAGCCAAAACCACCGAACATCCACAGAACATTAGAACCATCGATCCATGCGACGCCTTGAGTTCTGGATCCAGGTGAGTTGGTTGAACCAGCAGAGCCTAGCACGCCATAGGAGCCTGGTAGGTTGACCGAGGTGCTACCGGAGATCCAAGTCCAATTAGTGCCATCAAAGCGCCATAGATCGTTAAGTACACCATTCACATTTGAACCATCAAAACCCGATCCACCAAAGAGCCAGAACTTACCTGAGCTGTCGGCCCAGGAAATGGCTCCCTCGCGGGCTCCAGGATAATTAGTGGCTGCAGCTAGGCCTTTCTGCCCATAGACACCTGCGCTGTTGCGGGTACTTTCTCCCGAGACCCAGGTCCAACTACCACCAGTGAATTTCCAAAGGTCATTGAGCTTGCCCTGAAAGCCGTTACTGTCGTAGCCATAGCCACCATAGACGAATAAGTGTCCTAAGTTGTTGACCCACCCGACACTGCTTTGGCGCGCACCTGGAGCGTTAGCGCTCGATCCGATACCCTTGGTGCCGTATGCTCCTGCTTGGTTGGAATTATCACTTCCAGAAATCCAAATCCAATCGCTGCCGTCAAACTTCCAAAGGTCATTAAACAGCACAACATTGCCACCGCTGTCGAATCCGGTCCCTCCAAAGAGCCAGAGTTCGTTGCTGCTATTGATCCACGCAACGCTACCCTGACGGGCACCAGGAACATTCCCGACGTTGGCAACATTCTTGGTTCCATAGGTCCCTAAGGTGTTAACACTGTCGCTACCAGCCACCCATGTCCACTGAGTGCCATCGAATTTCCACAAGTCGTTCAGGTAACCGAGGCTACCGTTGCCAGCGTAGCCATAGCCACCAAACAACCATAAACGATTGGTTGAGTCTGTCCACGAGACAGCTCCAATGCGAGCACCGGGCGCGTTTACCGTATTGCCTACACCTTTTGTTCCGTAGGTACCACCTTGATTGGGGCTTTGACTTCCGCCTCGCCAGATCCAATTGGTGCCGTCAAACTTCCATAAATCGTTGTAGTAGCTGATGGCACCACCGCTATTCAATGCACCGCCAAACAGCCAGAGACCGCCAGATCCGTCTGTCCAACTGACTGCTTGCTTACGTGCACCAGGTGTGTTTGAAGTGGCGCCTACATTGAGAATGCCATACGTAGGGTTGCCCTCACCGACGTTGGCACCTTTCAACCAAGTCCACGGTGTCGACATACTCGTGTCCCCGTTCGTAGACTGGTATGCTGTGCGGTTACCTGCCTGGTCCTCAACGAGGATGTTGAAGAAGTACGAGGAGTTTGGTGTGAGGCCGGTGATGGTCGCCGAGTTGATGTTTGTAGTCCATGAACCAAACGGGGTGCCGTTTGCCTGCACGTTGGCCAAGTTGCCAATGTTGTCAGTTGACGAGTAGTACACGAGGTATCTTAGGTTCGTCTGAGATGACGCATTGTCCGATCCTATAGTCCAATTTAAGTTGAGAGTCGTGCTGGTTACGTTTGCTACGGTGAGAATGCCACCGCCACCGACCGTTGGCGGAGTTAAGTCTACCGATACTGCAGTGGAACTCGGTGAGAATGCCGAAACGTTACCTGCTCGATCCACAGCTTGAATTCGCGCATAGTAGGATGGGGCGTTCGTCAGAGTCACGGTTCGTTCTAGAGTGGTGACGTTACCATTGAAAACATCAGAGGCGCCAGGGCTGGTGCCTACCTGTAAATTGTACGAAATAATCCCTGATCCGTTGGTATTATCGGCCGCGGCATTCCAGTAAAATGTCACGCTTCCGGAATTAGTCAAAGAGTTGGGAGTTGTCGGGGCTGCAGGCTGCGGTGGTGACGTTGTGTCCACAACTACCATTTGAGAGCTGGAAGAGAATGCCGACAAATTGCCGGCCCGATCCACGGCCTGGACAGAGGCGTAGTACACGACACCGTTGATACCAAACACTTCTTTGGTGAGTCCGGTTTCGCTGCCACTATAGATGTCCACGCCACCTGGTGTGGTGCCAATACGTACGTTATACCGTGAAACGCCGGTGCCCCCAGCGTTGTCGGATGGCGCCACCCAACTGAAAGTGAATCGCGTAATTCTGGTGTAATAATTTGAAGTGGTCGGAGCCGCTGGCTGGTTGGGCGCTACGAGATCGACTGTGACACTGGCCGAATTGGCAGACCAACCAGAGGTATTACCGGCACTGTCGACAGCTTGAACCCGAGCGTAATAGAGATTGCCGTTGGTCACGGCGACCGTTTTTGAAGTTGCACCCACGATGTTGCCGTTGAAAACGTCGCTGCCACCAGGAGTCGTCCCAATCTGCACATTGTATGAGGCAATGCCGGAACCTCCGATATTGTCGCCGGGGCTGGACCAAGTGAAGGTCAGACTGTCACTGTTCGATAGAGAACTAGGCGCGGTTGGTGCGTTGGGCGTATTCGGCGCGACCAGATCTATGGTTACCGAGGCTGAGCTGCCAGAGTATGCGGACACGTTGCCACCGTAATCCACAGTTTGGACGCGCGCATAGTAAACTCCGCGGTCAGCGCCAGTGATCGTTTTGGAAAGACCCCTAACGTTTCCGCTGAATACATTCGACGATCCAGGCGTCGTGCCTATCTGTACGTTGTAAGATGCCACGCCACTGCCCTCGGCATTATCGCCAGGGTTCGTCCAATTGAAAGTCACGGTTGCAGAATTCGTGTAAGGCGACGGACCAGTCGGAGCGCTCGGAGTATTCGGTACTGTTTTATCTAACAGTATGCTGCTAGCAGTCGCGTCGCTCCAGTTGCCATTGTCATCTTTTTCCTGCACATAGAACGTATGCACACCTTCAAGGAGCGCACTCGGTGCCGTGTAACTCAGCAGTTTCGTTTCGTAGGAGGTTGTCATGAAATTCGGATCGTCGAGTTTATATCGATAATTCCGTCCGGTAACGCCGGCTGCACTACTCCACATCCAGGTCGGTGTATTGGTTATTGATCCTACTGTTCTAACGATGGGCCCGTTACCTTGAGAGTTAACAGTGACCGTTCGGCTCACGTTTCCTAGTAGACTAGTAAGTCCAGTGACCTGTTTTACCTTTGAATTGTAAGTGCCAGCGAGGCCGATTAGCACAGAGGGGCTATATCCTGGTTGTAAGTTGATCGGTACGGTAGTGCCGTCGAGTACCGTGGTAAGCTCCAACGTGACGTTGGCATTGCTTACCCAACCGGATGAGGTCATGAGCAGAGCGGTTAATGGAACTTGGCGATTGGTTACGGTTGTGGTGGCTCGCCCTAGGGTGCCATCGTCTGCGAATGCGTAGGTATCGGTGGCAAGCGATGTACTGTTTCCACCTTTGTTCCCGCAAGCAGATAAGGACGTAGTGCCAGAAACCGCGTTTCCGTATACCTGGGCGAGAGACATCGTATTGGAGCTCGAGCAGGATAGGTTACCTGTAATGGAGTTAAAAAGTAACAGGGCTGGTGATCCGGCGACTAGTTGAGTATTCGGGGCAGTCACAGTGTTTCTCGCAACTATCCCTGCGGTTGGTGCAAACTCCGTCGAAGCGGTCAGCGTGTTTCCAAGCACAGCTGTTGCTGGTGAACCACCCATTTGCACGCCGATGGTGTCACCCGAGATGGTGGAATTTTCGAGATATAGTGGAGCTTCGGTTGTGCCAAGGTTGACGGCTGAGGGGTTCGCCGTTGCAGTCAGGTTGTTTATATAACCAGAGAGTGTTAACACACCCCCATTGGCCTTTTCCGCAAGATTTTTAACCGTCAAGTAGGCAACTTTGGTGCCGAAGTTGTGCGTGCCAGTAACCGTGAACGGAGCTTGACCTACGTAACCATGGTTGTTACCGATAATAAGACCGAGCCACTTACCGACGGGATTGCGCAGCGAGGCTTCGAATGAGATCGGTAGTTCGGCGGTGCCAATCGCATACAAGGTTTTAGCGAACCGAATGGTCCATGCACCGTCCACAGCAATAATCGCACCAGGCTCGATCGTCACTGCGTCTTGAAAATCGACATCACAATTGACCAGATGGTAACTGTTATCCAGTTTAATAGGTTGAGTGTACTTGCCGCAAAGGTTACCACCCTGCACAGCGAAACTAGTATCGACGCAGCGATTATCAACGACTTGCTGCGTGGCTGTACAAACAGACGCAACCTCGCATCCACGTGACGACGGTGCCTGACCCGCCGGGCAAAGTGAACTACATTGGCTTCCAATCCAGACGCCAGGCCCGCTGGCGCCACTTGCTTGGCACTTAGCTAGAGAGTTACACGCTAACAAGTTAGTGGCGCTGCATGCACCCACACAGCGATCACTGACCCAGCTCATACCTGAATTCAAACAAGAATCAATTGAGTTACAAGCAGCCAAGTTGGTGGAGCTACAAACGGCTTTGCACTCGCCATTGACCGAGGCGTAGCCGCTGTTACAAGCCAAGGACTCTGTAGTCATGTCGCCACACAGAGTATCTCCATACGTCCGGGTGTATGATTTAAATCCGTTGGCGATGCCGCTTGGCTCTGACCAAGTGTCGTTCGTACAGGTCTTTATCAGAGTGCCGTTTTTTGCAGTCCAGTACCGAGTCGTAGTGCGCGCGATGGATTTGCCGCTTACTACCACGGTTGAGACCGAACTCGTGTCGGTGAAATAGTTACTTATCGAGGTAGGGGCTGAGGTGCCTGCTTCGCCTTTGGCTCCTTTTTCGCCTTGCGGGCCGGCGACACCTTGAGCGTTGATGACCTGCCATTTACTGCCATCGCAACTTTGTAGAGTTTTGTTCTGCGACACGTAGTACATGGCGCCTTTGCGGGTGGCATCGCAGGTTGGTAAACCAGTCAAAGCGTCAACATAAACCACTGCGCTTCGAGCCAGCGTGTCGTCAGTGACACACTTCTTTGCTGAGGTGTTTGATTTTGCATCAGCAGATTCAGTGCCGGTGCAGATTGGTAACTTCGAACTGCCGATGGAATATCCCGAGAGACCGTTTTTCGAGCTACAAGAAGACACCAAGGCAGCCGCCAAAGCAGCCGCACTAATGCGGGGCCATGTCTTCTTAAGTTGCATCTTGCATCCCTCGGAAACCGATAAAACCCGGTATCCCAGAATGCTTATCGACACTTCGGCAAAATAGTTGAATGGAACTCTGAAAGGATTGAGCTTTTTTTCTGCGGTAGCAGGCTAACCTGCTAAAAAGAGCGGGATTTAAGGTTTTTTTGAAAATCCCTTAAATCCCTGGGGCTTAGCTTAGAA
>OMIY01000408.1 GCA_900299215.1 bacterium
TCCTGAAAACGTGGCGCGTACGAGGTTCGGATCTTGTGAATAATGTCGTCCGCAACTTTTTTATTATGGGTATGAGAAGTAAGATTACGGCTCGTAATCATATCCATCCACTCGTCGCCATGGCCAATGATACCGCGGGAAAATGACTCGCGAACCACGTCTCTAGAACCTAGCATGCCAGTTATACCCTGGTATTCTAGTAGGTCCTTGAGGGTGTTCCAGGCAAGCTCGTGGCAAAATTCAAAGGATTGGATGAGTCCTTGTTTCTCTAAATCGGAAAGCTCCCGTTGGTTGGAAAGATCAATAGCCTCTCTAAAAGCCTTATGAGCCTTAGTGTAGTTGTCAAACCGCTGTTGCCATCTAATGCCTGAACCATCCATGTTCATTTCCGATCATGCAGAAGCGCCCTAGTCCACAGAATGGCCAGGGCGCTCTTAGTTTACCTCTGATTCCTAGGAGGCAAAAGCCTCCTAAGATCGGCAAGATTACATCATCCCGCCCATGCCGCCTTTGCGTCATAGTATACCCCAAGATTTGGTATGGGAAAGTATGAGCTAGTATTTACAAGTATTTAGACCCTCACCTAAGGGACTCTCCAACTAGTGAAGTGGGTATGTTTTGGTATCAAGAGGCATGAAATTCATCATCGTCTCGTCATCGTCCTGTTCGGTCGTTGTCTAGTCCGTTTCGCAAACCTGCTCGAAAAGTAGGCACCAAGGGTGGCCATCGTTCGAGCGTCAATCTAAGCGAGGGTGATTAAGATGGCAAGCATGAGAACGGAAAATGATGCGGGTAGCAGAGGCGAGTTGCGCCAAAAGCGAGTTGTCGATGCGTCTAGTTCGCCAGTAAGAATTAGTCCCAAGACGCGGGTGAAATTGGACCAGCTGCTTCGCCAGGCGAACAAAGATCGCCTCGGTCGTCGTGTCAAACCGGATGATGTGATGGCGTTCGCGCTGGGGCTCGTCACCGACGAGCATCTAGCGGCGATTTGCGACAATACCATGTCGAATAAAGATCGAATGGAGGCCCTGTTCCGGCGGATGGCCAAAGAGCGGCGTGGATTCACTCGCGAGGATTTCTTTGGTCTGCTCCTCAGTGGGAAGTTGAGCGTTTAGTTCACGGGGAGCGGCTCCAGGGCTCCTCGCAGGGAGCACCCGGCAGCTTGAGGTGAAGTTGTTGATCTTGGGCAAGCATATCTCGCCTCCCTCTCGGGCCTGGCGGCGCGGTCGAAGGGAGGGCTTGATATGCCTGCTGCCAATCAACTTACCAAAACTTACAACCTCAAGCTTGCCATCGCTCTGCGTATCGAGGGATCCAGTGGTCGCTCTTTGCTCATTCGAATCGTCGCCATTACGACCACGTTGATCGCATCGGCGGTTAAGATCGCCATGCTTTTAAGTAGCCTTACGTGGTAACAGGCCTGGGCCGCAGTGATTTGTCACTGCGGCTCTTACTGGGCCTTAGGCAATAAAATATTAAAGGTGACGGTATCTGGCTCCCTGGTCGACTCGGCCCAGATTTTGCCACCGTGGTTGGCGACTATTCGGTTACAGATGGCTAACCCGAGACCGATGCCTCGAGACTTGCCACGCGAGAAAAACATACCGAAGACTTCTGCTGTGTTTTCCTCAGGGATGTTGGAGCCGGTGTTGGTGATTGCAATGAGTAGGTGGTTATTCTCGGCTGGGGTAACTTTGACGGTCAAGCTATCGTCAGGCCCCATTACCTCGAAGGCGTTAGCGGCTATATTGGCAATGACGCGCTCGATCTGGTTTTGGACCCCACTCACGAGGTCGCTGCCAGTAACATCAACCGATACCCTGTCAGTCGCTCGGTCACTGGAAGCTGCAATGGTCAGCGCATTGCGAATCGTATCCCCGATTGAGAACGTGGACCGTTTCATGCCAGCTGTATCTTTAGAGGTGAGTTCGGCAATAATACCTTCCAGGTGGTCAAGAGATTTGCGTACGCCTGGGACCGTCTCGGTGAGTAGTTCCTGGACCGATTCAGGAGTAGATGCATGTGCAAGGGCATCGACGGTGGCCTTGAGCAGGCTGAAGGGCCGTCTAATATCATGTGCGAGCATCTGGGCAGTTTGGGCAACGCTGCGGAGCTGTGCAGTCTCGATCCGCTCCGATTCAAGCCTGCGGCGATCGTTCATGAGAGAGGTGAAATCCTCCTGTATAGTCTTAAGCTCCAGGTAGGCTGGTTGAGATACTGGAGCGACTGAGAAATCCTCCCGCAGCAATGCCATCAGATGATGCACGGGGCCAAGTATCAGCTCCTTGGGGGATTTTTGCGCAATGGGCATCAAAATCATCGCAATGAGGAGGCAGATAGCAATGGTAACGGCCAATCGGTGAGTTAACGCAGTCAGAAGCCGCGGCGAGGTAAGAATATTCCCACTAAAGACGAAAGTGCCGAAGTCCTGGTCGCCCAGTTTTTTGAGTGGCCTAACAAAAGTCCACCGACCTGGAAAATGCCACATGAGGCCTGACGAACTAGCCTGGTTGATTTGCTGGCCTGGCCCCGACCACTTGATGGTCTGATCGCCCGAGTTACGGTTGGCGTCGTCTATGATGTGCTCGATGGCTAGCTGGTTATGTACCAGGATTTCGCTGATGACTAAGTCCTGAAGCTGGTCGGCCTCACGATCAAGTCGAGCCACTAGATCAGAGTAAGAAAGCGCTGTCTCAACCCCAGTGAGTAATATGGCCCCAGCGAAAAGCAAAATCATGGCAGCCAGTATCCTACGCTGGATCTTGGCGCGAATTAGCTGCTCTAGGGAGGGTAGTTTGACTGTTTGCATCAGTAGGCCCTAGTAAATCCGCCGTCATGTAAAATATTGAGCCCAGTCAAGTGATCTGAGAACGATGAGAGTAGGCCCTCAACTGCGCCAGCCACTTCCTCGGGCGCGCCGTATTTCTTGAGCGGCACATTGGCGGTCTCTTCGGCGAGGCGCTCGTCAAAACTGACCCCAGCTGTGCTAGCGCGCTTCTCTAAAGAGGACTTATAGCCAGGGGTGAGAGTTCCACCAAGCGACAAGGTATTAACGTGGATGCCGCGCTCACCAAGCGCAAATGCCAAAGTTTTGGCCTCGGCTAACCACGCGCAACGAAGCACGTTGCTAGTGGCGTAATGGCCGAGAACCTGGGCTGAGGATATCCCTGAAATAATCACCACCTTGGCTCTCTTGCCGTTGGCTGGATCCGGGCGCATACGCTCGATGGCTGCCTTTAAGACTTCCAGAGGACCGATGAATGAATTCTGAAACATAGTCCGCCAACTATCAGCGCCAGGTAGGCAGTCATTGGTCGGTGGGATCTGGGGAGGCATCAGCACCACTCCGTCAATGTCCAGTGACTCTGCCCCCAAAGTCCCCTTAAATTGAGCGATGGAATGATCGTCGGTCATGTCCAGGGAGATGGCCAGGTGGTCCTTGTTGGTCGAAGTACTCAAGCTCTCCTGTAGTGCTTGGAGCTTTGAACTAGTGCGGGCTGCGAGAATGAGCCTATGTCCTGCAGCTGCTAGGCGGTGACAAACCGCGATACCGATACCACCGGTTGCGCCAGTGATTAGGAAGGTTTTGCTCTTGGTCATTTGTTGCCTCCATCGAGTGCAGATACCAGGCCGTCAAACACCTCTCCCGACTGGGTAACTCGGTAGACGGCGTATTTTGTGGGTCTTGCGTAGTTAGGGTCGGCAGTGCGTTTTAGCTGAAAAGCAGTCAAAATTTTTGCCCGAATCAGCTCATGCTTTGCGTCCGCTGTGTAGCCGAATAAGGGGGTGATTGCTGCCATTAGTGTCGAGTAAGACAGAAGGGAGGCCACGCCCGTGGGGAGTGCTTTTCTGTATTTGAGAAACTTGCTACGGAATTCAGTAACACTCTTATCCGTGGAATCCAGTGACCACGGAGTGGCTCTATAGGCAGAGTAGGAGTAGGGTGATTTCACCTTGCCGACGTAACTTGCGGACCAGTCTCCCCACCCATCACCACCGACAAATGTGACTCCGTCGTCCTTTAGCTGGTCGGAAATCCTGCCAGCAAGTGCTGCCGATGTGTAAGACGTATTCGGCAAGAGGATTATGTCGCCGCGTTTGTAATTGCTAAGGAGGTCAGAAATGTTGGCAGTTTCGGCATTCTTGGTAAGAACAGTAGTCGTCTTGCGGACGGTGACATCCGCCGCAGCTGCTGCTGTGCCAAATTCGGAGATGAAGTCCATGCAATTCTTGCAGTCGACTTCACCGATTGGTGCCACTGCTTTGCCGCGGAAACGCTCTTTAAACAGATTAACTATAGCCTTAGTGAAATACTCATTAGGCAATGTCATGCTGTAGAAATTGGGTGGTAGCAATGCGACTGCACTTGCTGTTGCAAACGGCGAAACAACCAAGATATCGGTAAACAGACCCTTTAGTAACATAAACTGAGCAGATGACCTTGGGCCAATCACAAGGTCAGGCTGCCAGTCTCTTACCTCGGGCGCTAGACGAAGAATTGCCAGTGGATCCTTATCGTAGGTAAAAAGCTTTATTTCGATTCTCGTTCCCTGAGTTGATAGCACATCACGAGCTGTAGCTAGACCATCCATATAGTCACTAGCGTACTTATCAGTGGACAGCCGTTCGAATTTTAAGTTGTCCAGAATTGCCACTTTGATTTGTGGTCTCGACGCATCCGAGTTTGCGGTAGCGCTGGTCGTAGCCAACGTCGAGTATAGTAGGCAAACACCGACAAATAGTCTTACCATGGTGCGCTCGCTATCATTGTTACCGCTAGTTTTATACCGAACCCGATCATTGTGATGCCACAAAGCCGGTTTATAATCGTAAAGGTGCGCCCATTCAGTGCGGATTTGAGGTGACTAACCAGAGTCGATAGTGAAATGAACCACGTGGATGACGCCACGGCAAGGCCGATCGAGAATAGTGCGGTTTCTGCTCCGCTCATGGCTGACTGGTACCCACCAAGCAGCACCGATCCGTCGATAAGTGCGTGGGGATTACACCATGTTAGAAGAAAAGCGGCCTTCCACAGGGATCCAAACATAGCCGGCTTTTCAATGTCGACAGATTGCAACGATCTACGAATGAGTGTGTAGCCAATGTAGAGCAGGAAACCAGCTCCGACTGAGCCAATCAGTAGTCGGGTCAATTCATGCCTTTGGATAATTTGACCTACACCCAGGATACATGCCACCCCAAGCGATATGTCCATGATCGCAAAGATAAGTGCTGTGCGCATGGCTTGAGCTACCGTTGACCGAGAGGCAGCATTAATAACGTATAAATTCTGTGAACCAATCGGCATGGCGTACGCCAAGCCAAGCAGAAAACCTTGGGTAAGTGATGCAATCATACCGTCCTCCGGTGTTGATCCGTAGGAAGGCATCTCGCGGGCTCCCAAGCCATTAGATTCCTAAGTATTCCGTTGTAAAATTGCCAATAAGTGGTGGTAATGAAGCGATGTCGACCCGAAAGCCGGTCAAAAACTCGACTAAGCTCCTGCATCGGTACCGCTGGTTCGAGATGGTGTTCAACGTGAAAATTGTTGCCGTTGGTAAACCATCGAGAGAACCTGGACCCAACAATGGTCCTAGTGTTCCGCAAAACGTCGGTCGTGTCCTGAACGCAACCTACATGCTCAGGAAGTTCAATGAGGAAGTGCAAAGGCTGCGCGACTAGGATTGCTGGGATGAGCCAAAGTCTGAGAACGGGCGAGACCCCAAGATACATGGTGCCCAGTGCGGCGACAGCGATTAGGAACCCCATCAAGCCGTATTCGAAGCGTTCCCCCTCGGCTAACTGACGCTTTGTGCTGATGCCGGCATCACCAATGGCAAATATTGCGCGGAATGAAGTAGTAAAATGACTAATGCCGAAAAGGTCGTAGGCAATGTTTAATATGCTTGGGTCGGATAACGATCGATAGTTGAAAAACGGGGTGTCAGCCTTAGTCCCAAGGCGGCGATGATGCTCCATGTGCGATTTTCGGTAGGCTGTAAATGAGGTCAAGGTCGGAAGGCCCAAAGCTATGCCGATTAGACGATTAAGAGATCTTTGCTTAAATGCTGAGTAATGAATGCACTGGTGTTGTAGCTCCACCGCATGAGCAAACATGGAACCCATAAGCAGTATCCCTATGATCATGACCACGATGTGGTCACTCAATGCCAGGGTTGCGCCGAGCAATAATATTGCGACTAGTAATGCAAGACGCCCTGACATGATGCCGTCATTCTTTGGATTTAGTTGCATTTCTTTTCTTCCGTTTCCGCGGTTTGAAAAGTCCTAGTCTGGTGACATGTGAGCTAAGTGTGGTTCTTGATATGGCGAGAGCCTTGGCCAGTTTGTAGGAGGTGTGCTTGACACCCATTTTAATGCGCCGATTCTCGATAAAGGTCTTGAGAAAGATTTCGGACGCATCCGGAAGATTAGCCTCTACCGGTATTTCAATCGTAAGAGTCGGGCCACCATTCGCAGCTTTTTGTGTTTTCAGCGGTACTATATGTTTTTCTGCCGCAATAAGTGCAATGAACTGTTGAGGCAAATGGCGAACTGTGATAGGGCCATTGGCAGCTGAGGCAATGATGGTCTTCAGCAGATTCTCAAGCTCACGCACATTACCGGGCCAGCTATATGCTGCGAGCAGTGACATGCAAGTTGGTGCGATGTCTAAGTCGGGACGGGTCGAACCAGCGATGATTCCTCTGACGATGTGCGGTATGTCCTCCGGGCGCGATCTGAGTGGAGGAACCTGAATCACGATCCCTTTGAGTCGCTCGAAAAGATCCTTGCGAAATGTTCCGGCTGCCACCTGGACATCAAGATCTTCGTTTGTGGCTGCTATAACTCGCACGTTTACCTTGATGGACTTACCGCCCACTGGGGTAATTTCCTTGTTCTGGAGGGCTCGCAGAAGCTTTTCCTGAATCCCACGTTTGAGATTGCCGATTTCGTCCAGGAATAAATCGCCACCATTGGCGGCTCTAAATTTACCAGTGGTAGCACGCTCAGCTCCGGTGAAGGACCCGCGTTCATGCCCAAAAAGCTCGCTATCCGCAAGGGTCTCCGAAATTGCACCGCAATCAACGCTGACCACTGGTCTTGGCGTCCCCGTTGTCGTTATAGCGCGGGCGATGACGTCTTTGCCGACGCCAGTTTCACCAACAATAAGTACAGGAGTATTTGGACTGCGTTGGGCTAGTGCGGCTTTAGCAAAGGCCGCTTTCATCCCTTGTGACTCAAAGCGCGCACCGACCAAAGACGCTAATCGCATACCGGTGCCGAGGTCTTTATTGGCTTGGCTTTCACCATCGATATACCCTCTAATCACGCGAGCAATCTGAGCCATGTTTATGTCTCGCTTGGAGATAAAATCCGTGGCCCCGCCCTGCATGCATTTGATCATAATGCCGTGGTCATCATGATTTGAGAGCATAAAGATCTTGGCTTCAGGCTGACTGAGACGCAGTTCCTGAAGTAGCGTTAGTCCGGATGCATCATCAGGTCCGAAGGATATATCTAATAAAACGAAATGAAAGGAATGCTCGCTGGTAATCGTCCTGCACCTGGCTGGCGAGTCGACTGCGAAAACTTTGGCATGCGGTAGGTCATTGACGAAGGGTTTGATCGACGCTGAATACACGGAGCTATCGTCGTCTGCGATCAGAATATTGAATGCGGTGTCCATCTCGGGTGCCTCCTAATTGTGGCGTTAGTATGTGTGACGCCAGCATGGTTAGGCAAAGACCGTGCCAAGTTAAACTCGGCTTTGTTTATAGTTTTTTATTAAAATAGTCAACATTTGATATGCGTCTTTAAAATAATATAAACATAAATGCTTTATTTTTGGGCAAAACGTTTTTCGCAATTGGTCAAAAATTGATCAAAGGACGGGTGAGTCTGGAAGCAGATCCTGCATTAATCTTCTCTAGATTGTGGTCGCAAATAAGCTAAAGGCGATGAGTGTTGGGAATTGACGTGACATTTAGAGTGCACCTGCACAGGCAGGAGATCGGTCCAATCTTCCAAGCTAGCTTCGTATGCAACTCGACGATTTTGTGGCTATTTCATGACCTCGTCGGCAGAGGGGATCTAAGTATATGGATTATAAGGGGTTTTGACTAACCTTTGAGGTAGTGAAAAAACACGCTCAAAAAGGGGTACTTAATTAGCGCATATAACCAACTGAAATCATACAGCTACGGAAAATTCGCTAAAGCTTTCGCCCAGGAATGACGATGCCTCGACAAGACTGGTAAGAGAGGGGTCCGATCATTCATTAAGGGCGGTCCCATGGGTACAGAGAGGACAAATCTGGGGTCATGTGTGCGCAAACGTAGTGCAACGTTTGCTGGCGGAGCTTTACTTGCCGTAACTTTGTTCACGGCACAGCACTCCCGTGCCCAAGCCCTCGGCAGCCTTCCTATGACCTATTCCGGTAGGCTTACCGAAGCTTCAGGAGCACCCAAAGACGGTCCAGTTGAGGTGGTTGCAACCTTCTGGACGGCGGAGTTCGAAGGTACGCAACTCGGGCAGAGTTTTGAGTTTGCGACGGTATTTTTGAACCAGGGTGTATTCTCGCTGTACTTCCCATTTATGGCCTCGCAGGTTCAAGACATATTTCGCGACGGTACCGAGCCAGTTTTCATTGAGATCGTATCAGGCGGTAAAACCTATCCACGGCAGAAATTCAATTTCATCCCGCTAGCCATGCGGGTTCCTGTCGACAATAAGACTCTGAGCTTTGATACACTGAACGGTAAACTGGGTATAAGCGGAGCCAAATCAGCAGCCTCAGGTAGTGTGCTGGTAAGTAACGGCAACGGCGGCGTCACTTGGGATAACTTGAGTTCCAGCAA
>OMIY01000409.1 GCA_900299215.1 bacterium
ATCTTGCCCGCAAGTGGCAGCGTTACGGTGTTAAGGTCTTGCGGTTTGACGCAAAAAAGTAAGGCGTCGATGGCAGCAAGTTCAGCCTCTGGCGTCGGTGCTAAGCGGATAGGATATTTTTTGCAAAGCTCCTCGACGCGAGCTGCATGAATATCATAAATAGCGACGCTAAACCCAGAGTCGCTAAGTCCCTTGGCAAGTGCGCCGCCCATGTTGCCAGCACCGATAATCAGCACGGCAGAATTTTTTGAATTGCGCGTAGCCTTGCTGTCGCCTTGATTCGTCATGGGACTTATCTCTCGCAGAGGTTATTACCTATACAAGAGATAACACATCTGGCTGCAATGACCAATCAGTAGCCTGATTAGTTACGACCAAACCTGCATGCATTAGGCGACTGTCTTACTCTCCGGTTCGATACCATAGCGTTTCTCTAGCTCGCTTAGGCAACCATCCCAAGCATGCTGATCTCCATGCTCGATCTGAACAATCTGCACTCCGAGGCGTGTGCCGTGACCACCTGCAGTGCCGGTGGGCTCGCGGCGTACCACTTTACCAAGACAGCTCACCGGTTTGCCGAGGCAAGATCCGTCGGGATCGATCGTCATTTCTAGCAGGGTGTTGACGATGAATGGGACGCGGCTTTCTCGCTCCCAGACTAAGAGTATGCCAGAGCGAGAGACGTCAGCTGTGTACAGCTTATAATCTGTGTTGGTGCCAATCGTCTTAGACCGGACCTCTAGATCAAGATTGACGCGAGGTGCACGGATCCATGCCGGGTTTAGCCTTAAGCCACGAGTACTTTGACGCATATTAAATCTCCCTGGGTTACTTGTGCTTGAAGGTGTAGACACCATCCCAATTTGGGATCAGTGGGGTTTGCTCCTGTTCCTCGATTCTCGACAGATACAAACTTGCTGGTCCATCGTCCGGACGTATCGTCAAGCAGTTCATGAATTGACGTTTAGCTTTGGGCCAGTCCTGCTGCCTATATGCAGCACGTCCGAGTTCAAACTCAGCGATTAAATTCTTAATTGCTTGCTCGCTTGGCAACGCATCGGGGCGCATAAGCTCAAAGACTTTGACTGGCTCCAGTTTGCCTTTAACGCGAATATCATCGAGATCACGGACAAAGAGATCGGGACGCTTGAGCTGAGCGCGAGTAAATTCGCTGATCATTATTTTGATGCCGTATTCCTTGGTTAGCCCCTCGAGGCGAGCGCCAAGATTGACCGCGTCCCCCATCACCGTGTAGCAGAAGCGTTCGTTAGATCCCATATTGCCGACGGACATCGATCCCGTATTAAGTCCTATGCCTATATCGATGGTCGGAAAGCCTTTGGCTTTTAAGTCAGCCTTAAGTTTATCTAGGGCAAAAAGCATTTGGATCGCAGACTGCGCAGCCACCTCGGCGTGTCCAGCGACGGGAATAGGCGCTCCCCAAAATGCCATCACAGCATCACCAATGTACTTATCCAGCACCCCACCGGAACGTAAGATGATCGCAGTCATCGGGGTAAAGTAATCATTCATGAGCTCACAAAGTTTTTCTGGCGACAAACTCTCGGAAATCGTGGTGAAGCTGCGCACATCAGAGAAAAATACCGTGAGCTCTTTTTTCTCGCCCCCAAGCTTAAGGGCATCGGGATCATCCAAAACTTGCGATATAACGTCTGGGCTTAAGTACATACTGAAGGCGCCTTTGACCTTCTTCTTCTCGCGCTCCTCGGTTACGTACTTGTATAAAGTGGTTGAGACGTATAGGGCCAGGATTTGAATCATCGGCATGCCGATATAGACCCATTCTCCACGACCAAACCAAAAGTATTTGTCAAAAAAGTAGTAAGCAGCGATGAAGATCACCATGCCTAGTCCTGAAACTACAGCGGAGCTAAAAATCATGAGCGGTGTGAACAATAAAAATATGCCGGCTATAACGCCCAACTCGGTGCGGAATATGCTCTCGGTTCGGCGCATAAACTTCTGCGACAAGATGTTATCGATCACAGTTGCGTGCTGCTCGACACCGTCGAAGGCTGCGGTAAATGGATTGGCTCGCAGGTCGTTGATGCCAATTGCCGTCGGTCCCAAAAGTAAACTCATCCCTTTGAGTTGCTTTTTCTGCTCATCAGACAGCGTCATGTCGTAAATGTCGGCCAAGCTAAAGTGTTTGATCGACTGGCTATAACCTAGATGATTAATAAGAGCTCGGCCGCGCCCAGCCATGTCGACAGGTATTTTAAGAATGTCGGTATCGTCGGCTGGGTTTAAGAGGCTCACATCTGTGATGCCAAAGTTATCGAAAAATACGACTGGCTCGCGCCCTAACATAGAGGCTGCCATCTTCAGGCTTAATGATGGCATCAGTTGACCGTTTAGGTTGCGGACCAATTGAGCCCACCGATAAATGCCGTCTGAGCTGATTTCGTTGTTGAAGAACGCGAAGGATTTACTCGCCTGAGCGATAATTGGGATGTTGGCGATCAGACCGTAGGCGCGAATCTCAGGATAATCGTCGAGTTCCTGTTTATCAGGAAGGATCACGCCCTGAACCGCTGAATCACTCATCAGATCAAGGCCACGGAACGGCTCCTTGCCAAGTTGCTCTGCCTCGTGACGTGTGCCGTAGAATGCATAACCGAGGACTACCTTGCCGTAGCCCGCCACGGCGTCATGCACAGATTGGTCTCCGGGGCTTGCTGCGATGGCGTTATTGATGGTGTTGAGTTCAGCAGCAGATTGCGACCAGTTATTGGCATCTAGTTTCGAAAGTCGCTCTAACTGGGGAGCGATATCTTCTACTAAGGTGCGTTCGGGTTCGCTCCAGACTAAGTCCAGCCCAACCCATTCGACGCCGAGCTTTTTCAGGTCGTCAAAGATTTGCGCATAGTGCCGCCGAGCAAAGGGCCAGCGTCCGAACTTCTGCAGGGATTTTTCGTCGATAGCCAAGATGCCGACCTTGCCAGTGCCAGGGCGTGGACCGCGAAGGCGGAAGCGCAGGTCTAGGAGTCGGTTTTCAAGCATTCCCAGAAAGCTCATGTCATTGGGGTGCGCATAGTGGCGGTATAAGACCCCGAAGCAGGCGGCACTTATAAGTACACAAATCAGCAGCAAGGGGCCTGCCCCTTTGGCTTTTTTCAAGTTTTTAAGCCCGCTCATGAGTTCTCCCCTTGCCGTTGGCACCGTGCTGCCGCGAGCCACTGGTGGTGGCTCCCGAGTGGGTGATCGGTTGCACGCCCCAGAAACCTGAGTTAAAAATGATAGGGCTAGCAGAATTACTCATGAGGGGTGCATGCGCGAGACGGCTTCAGATGGTCAGCTCGAGACTGGGGAAATTCGGTTAAATGTTGCCGAAGTTCCGTCGAGTCAGGGACTTATGGAGTTGGAAGCCGATGAAGGCCTACCGCTCGATGCCTATGCTGGGCGCCATGACTTGAGCGTCGACGACGTGTGGCAGAAGATTCGCCGTGGCGAGTTGGTCGGCCGTATGCAGAAGGGGCGTCTACTAATTTTCAACCCCGAAATTGCTGATCAGCCCATGTTGGACCTACCTCCGCTTCCCGGAGAGGGTAAAGCTTTGGGATTGGGAGGCGCGAGCATGCGCTCCGCCGCCGCTGCTGAGCGTTCAGGGGCGGATTACCTAACTTTGAGTGGCGACCGCGGTCAGACACCAGAGCTAGCTTTGTTGCTTGACCACCTCAGTTTGGCCAAAGAAGAAAATCGCGAAATTTTGAAGCTGACCGAACAATCGATGCAGCGTGTCTGCGCAATGTCTGAGTCCTTGGTGCAGATGAAGGACGCGGTCATTCAGGCCAAGGACGCCGAGTTAACCGCTCTGCGGTCCCAGCGCGATCTCGAGACGGCCCAGCTACGTGAGCAGCTGCAGGCACGAGACTTGGAAATTCGTCGTTTAAAGCAGCAGAGCGAGGATCTAGAAATGCTGGCACGCACTATGGCTAGCCAGGCTCACTCGCATGAGTAGGTGGTGCCGGTGGCGTTTGGCGTGGATGGTCGCTTTTTTAACGAGCGTTCCTGGTCGGGTGCAAGCTGAGGAAATTCCTGGCCAAGCATTTGGTGCGGTCAGGCCTCTAGGTATGGGCGGAGCTTTCACTGCTGTAGCTAATGACGAAAGTTCAGTGTGGACCAACCCAGCCGGTATTGGGAGGTCACGCAAAGCGCGAACACGCGGTGTTCTGAGTCTAAGTAAGCTACCTAATCTGATTATCGGCGCAAACGGCAACACGCGCGAATTTTACCAAGCTTTTAGTGGCGCCCAAGACAAGAGTATTGCCAGTGTTTTGAGTAGTGCCGGTACCATCACCGGCAAACCACTCTGGGCTCGTGGTGCTCTTTTTCCCGTCTCCCTGTTTGATTTCGGACGGCAGAGCCCTGTCGCTTTTGGGCTCTATTCAAATACAGTCGTGTCGGCCCTGATTGAATCCGGTTCTACCAACGTTGCTTCGGTCAACGCGGTGTCTGATGTTGGTGCTGTCGTTACTCTGGGATGGAACAATCCTTCAAACCGACTCAATGCAGCGATTCAGTTTCGACCTGTGTCCCGATACGCCTACGAGAATCGCATTCCATCGGCTAATTTGGTCGACAAGAAAGCCATGAATGAGTACCTGCGCAAAGACTCTAACCGGGCAGATGGGCTCGGCGTTGATGTTGGTTTCATGTATACCGTTGCGGATTTTTGGTTTCCTACCATTGGTGTCTCGGCACTTAATCTACCAACTGGATGCAAAGCCGATTATCTAAACCCCTACAGTCAGACGCGGCAAAATGTTTGCGGCAATAAATTTCAGGGTACTTTCGGCAATGCTGATGCTTTGTCAGTCCTCGATCCGACCGACGTTAGGGTGGGGCTTTCAATCACGCCTAGGATCACGCATTCTGCCAATCTTCGACTGGCTCTTGATGCGCACAATCTGCCGGTTGGCAGTGCGGCGCAGTCTTATGGTCTTCAGAGCGTTCCGTTTAGTGCCCTCGTTCACGCTGGTGTAGAATTTTTTGTGGGCAATCCCCTTATGCTGCCAGAGTATTCAATCCGCTTTGGCGTCAACCAGGGCTTTATCACCTCTGGTTTTAGTTTCAGTTTTGGGGCTCTCGAAGTTGATTTCGCAACTTACGGTGTGGACGTGTCGTCATCAGCAAAAGCACTTGAAGACCGTCGTTACTTGGCATCTTTGTCCCTAGGGTTTTGACATCAAAGTGAGGTAGGCGATGGTTAGAGGCAAAATCATAGCGCGCAGCCTGAATCATTCTGTAGTCGCAATGATGTTGATCACAGTGACTGGCGGTCAATTAACTGGTTGTATGGCGAAACGTCAGCATGACGAGCGCCTCGATGATGCTTCGCTCTCGGCCCCCAAGGCTGGGACCAAGACTCCCACTGCAGCGGTGCAGCCAGCCGCACCAGTGATCACTGTGGTGCCAGTAGCACCAACTGGACCCGGAGCTGACGAGCAGCTGGGGCTGTACCAGCGCCTCATCGACGCCGGGCAACTATTTAGTGAGCCGGATCGTCAGCTGTTTGACCGCATTCCTTTGAATCCACAAGCGGCCTCTTTGGCAGAAGCTATCGTTGTCTTAGGCGTCAGTAAGATTGTCCTGCAGCCTCGCCTGCCGGCGGCTCCGACTTTTCAGGAGAGCGACATCGTCGCCACTGGACCTGAGCACGTAGCGAAGGCGCACCCGATACTGTCTTTGGAACAACTTGCCGCGGACCATGGCGTGGATATGCCTAAGGCTCTTCGCCAAAATCCTTGGCTTTCTTCTCAGCAAGTTGCAGCACAGGTGCTTAGTGCCCTCAATGCAGCGCCGTCTAGCTCGACCTTTACCGCTTCGGTTCAAGCTGCTCTGCGGCAGCACGTCACTGCTTGGCAGCAAGTTGGATCGACCTTGCCGGCAGATATGCAGCCAGCCAGTGCTCCTGCAGCGGCCACACCAGCGGGGCCGCCGGTAACAGCTCAGCTTCCCGGGCCCCCTAGCTCTGCGGCACCGGAGCCGCTGCCCGTTTTGGGGGTGCCGGCACCGATGGCGACGGTGGGGGAGAATGCCTTGGATCAGGCTCAGGCCATGGCTGACAAGGGTGACTATCAGGGGGCAGTCCAGCGTGCCGGCATGATCCCTGTCACGAGTCCAGCCCATGCTAAAGCTCAAGAGAAGATTAAAGAATTTAGTAATCTAGGGGTGCAGGAATTGCGTCGCAAGGCAGCAGCCGCCTTTCAAACAGCACGCCCCATAAGCGACCCCAAGACACGTGCAATCTATCTGAAGCAGGCTAAGGACTACCTAGAGGCAGCGCTAAAACACTTCCCAGAAGCCACTCAGCTTGCCACTGTTAAGGAGAACCTGCGGGTCATTGCCAAGGATTTAGAAAAGACGCCTGACTAAGGCGTCTCTCTCCTGTCGACAATCTTTTGGATTATCTATTCGGCAGCTTCGGCTTCGCCGCTATCGGTGTCAGCTAGGACTGCATTGCGAGCGCGGCTGGTAGCGATCGCTACGCCAAACTCAAGCCCTTCGAGTGAAACCTTGGTGGTGCCGGGATTCTTTTCTTCCAGATAAGCAATGGCTTCCTCTGGGGTGATGAAGGTGGGCCATTTATTGGTGAAGTCGTAGGATTCGAGGATCCGACGCGGCTTGTCCATGACACCGGCGAATAAGAACGGAATCCGCAGACGACGTGCTAGCTGCAGAACCTCCTCTAAAAATGCCGGGCAGATCTCTTTCTCATCCTGCAGATCAAGCAAGACGTAACGGACCTCGGTGTTCATCAGCCAATTGTGAATGGCAACGGCAAAATCACCACAATTGCCACAAATAGCTTTATTCGTGCCGCACGAGCTATTGAGGTTGAATACGACGGCGCCGCCGAGGTTTTCTGGAACGAGATCCATGGGTTAGCCTTCAGCAAAGGGGAAGATTGAGGCGGCACCATACCGTGGTACTGCCATGACCTATTTACTGCCATCTGACCATTATTAAAACTGGCTGCCCAGCGTCAACCAATTTTCTGGTCCCTGCTGCCAAAAGCCATGCTTTGATCGACCCAGCGATGAACCAGGGCGCGCTTAATGGCGTGCAACTGGTAACTTCCAAAGGTTCTTTTCAGGTGCGGCAGCGCCTCACCCAGAACACTGCGAGCAGCAGCCTCGTTAGCAACCTTGTGACGCGTCGGTTTCATCGCCATGGCTACAGCCTCCCCACCAATCAGGCTTAACATCCTAGCATCAGCATCTGGGGTGAGAATGCCGCCCTCGATGAGATCCTGAGCCGTCATTTCGGTGCAAAGTTGGATCTTTAAATGCCACTCGACGCGTCTAGTGTCGCCAGGATCGGGGGCTTGGCTCACGCTAACGGTAATGCGCCACGTCCAACCATCTCCGTCAACGGCGGAGTCTTGCTGATTTTCTTGTAACCAGTTCTGGATGTCACGCTCGGCTGCAGCCTGTGACGAGATCACCAAACTGCTGCTTAATTTGTCCTTGTCGGGGCCGTATAAGCGCATACACTATGCCTCGCAGGAAGATAAAAGTTAATTTTAGGGACTGCTCAATCTTGAGTGTATTGGATTTGGTACAAAAAGCGAACAAGCCATTGAGGCATCTTTGCAGCGCCCTATGGGTCGGTGTGGTGAGCATCGTCATGAGCGGTTGCGCCTACAGATTCACCAACCGTTACGTCAAAATTCCTGCAGGCGTCCGGACTGTCGCAGTTGAGGCGGTATTTGATACCAGTCAAGAGGTACTGCCGCATGAAATGCTTTGGCAAAGTCTGCAGCGGGCATTTGCCGCAGACGGTCATTGGCAGCTGGTTGGTCAAAGTCAGGCGGATGCTTTGGTGAGGGCTCACATCCGAGAGGGTAACGTGACCGCTGTGGGCACTAACCTCGACAACGACTTGAATAGCCGCGGTGTAGTAAAGATTAAAGATCCAAAGGTGTTTGACGGGGGGCCACCACCGGTGCCGAGTGACTTTAGTCAAATGACCCAAGCTGGCAAATTTCGTGATCAAGGCACCATGAAGACTGTGGTCGAGGTCGAGGCCTGGAACCTTAGCACGCATCAGCTCATTGCGCGTAAGGTGTATCCCGTAACCTCCGGCTTCAGAGCTCTCCATGCGGCAAGTGGCGTAACCACCAAGTTCAACGATCACTTGCGTTACGAAGAGGCAACGCGTGAGGCCTTTCTCCACATGTCAGAGAGTATTGCCAAAGATTTTGTTAAGACTGTCTTTGTCCGTTAAGTGCGGCTTTATCAATCCGGCCACATATGCAGGACACCCCGCATCTCACGATTGATTTCATCCATGTACGACTTGATTTCAGGGGAGTTCGGATCTACGGGATCACGAAAGTAACTCACCGTGTCTTGACGCATCCGCAGCATTTTAGTCTGCCAAATATTGTCCGAGTGTAGCGCAAGGTCGACGCAAAAATAATCATTTAAGATTTGGGGAGAAACGTAATCTTGAATGCTCTTAACTTGGTGATCCATATAGACGCGTCGACCCTCGAGGTCACGCGTAAAGCCGCGCACTGAGTAGTCGATCACGACGACATCCGCATCAAACTTTTCAAACATAAAATTAAGAGCTCTAAGCGGCGAAATTTCGCCACATGTCGAGATATCGATGTCGATACGAAATGAACAAATAGTGCCTCCACCATGAAAGTCTGGATAGGTGTGGGCGCATATATGACTTTTATCGAGGTGCATCGAAGTGCTTTGCACTTGCATTGCAGGTAGACCCCCACCTCCGCCTTTGCTGTCGGACATGAGTACCATGGAACTTGCTCCCCATGGCTCGTAGTTCTGGTCCGAAACGGCCAGCACCTCTGCTTCAATAATGCCGCAGATGCCAGTTAGAACGGAGGTGATCTTTTTTGCGTGAAAACGGTTACTCACGTAATCGATATACGATTGACGCTCAGACTCGTTACGTGCAACGCAGAAGTCATAGAGGTTGAAGCTGAGGCTCTTGGTTAGATTGTTGAAACCAGCGAGTTTCAGCGTCTGGCGCGGCGACAATCGGTGCATAGAGCATCCTATGATTATAGTGTGTGCTCGCTACTAGCCTGCTGAATAAAACTGCCCGACATGTCAGGCAATGGTCGTTCTTGCCCCATGAAGATGACAGATAGTCGCAGTACGTAGTTCGCTTGGCTCTCTAGAACACTATAATCCTTTTCGCGCGCAAACTGGAGTCCCCAGCATGCAGAAGGGGAGACATATTTGACCCCAAAGGCCGTACGGTAGGTAGTTGTATAGTCGGTAGGGCGGCCATCGATCTTTTGTTTACCGACCCGAACAAAAGCCGTGAAGTTGGGAATAATGCCGCTATCAAGAGCTAGAGAGTTTAGGCTCGTGCGTTGAAAGGAGTTCGACCCAGCTTGGTAACTTTTGGTTAAGGTGTAACCAACAGTAGCCCTGGAACTGGCGTAGATCGGTGAGGTTAAGTAAGCCGACTCAGTTAGCGGGGCGTGGCGATAAATATTGTACACCGTACCAAGATTTAGGGACCATCCTGAGAGGCTGAGCCCCAAGGAAGCATTGACTGGCTTCCAAGGTTCCACGAGCGTCGCCGGCGTGGCTCCGGGTGGTAGACTTGCGTTTTGCTCCTTAAGCTGTTCCCGGACTCGGGCGTCACGGAAGTCGTAGGCGATATCTGCATGGAAGCTAAGAGGAGTTCCGAGGTTGCGTGTGACCAAGGAAAACCGATCGACGAACCACTTCTGAGTATCCTCATTGTACATCGAGGAGACACTGGTCACCGGCCGTTCAAGCGCATTTGAAAGTTCGCGGCGGGCTTCGGCCTCTATCGTTTCTCCAGGCACTGGTTTCGCCGGAGTAGTCGCGCCCGGTAACCGTTGCCACCCTTCGGACTCTAAGCTCCATGAGTGATCCGTGCTTAACGTCATCCGTTGATAGCGGTTAAACCTCTCCTCGTCTGGCACGTCGCTGTCGACATCGGCGATTGCAGGGATCGGGTTCTTGGCGTCGGTAGCGAAATAAGTTAGAAAGCCACTCTCTGGATTCGAGTAGGGACCGCGTTTTACCACAACTGGACGGCTTGCAATCCGTAGACGAAAGTCCATGGCATGGTGGATAAACTCTTTGGGCTTTGGCTCTCCCGGCAATGGGCAATGTGCAGGAAGAGGTTTCTTATCCGCCCCCGAGGACTCGCAGTCAGACTGACTTAGCCAGCTAGGTGCCTCACCTCTTCCGTCAATGGGAAGTCGAAACTCGAGTCCAGTCACCCAGGATCCGACCCGGCTAGTGTTAGGCGATAGTGCTTTATGCTCGATCAGCCTTTGCTCAAACTCCGCAAAGTGATTGACCTGAATTATTGTATCACTGAGCAAAGGTGAAATGGTCGCCAACTGCATGCGACGCCAGCTGCCACCACCTAAATTGGTCGGTAAACCAGAGTTCGCCGAGGCCATTAGTGTATCGTTGGCGCTCGCTTCGGTAATTTGCATGGACTCGCCCAGTAGCTGGGCATAAACAGGAATCAGGGAGTTGGTGGGCGTAATAGCAAAGTACCGCGATTGCAGCTTGAGGGTGAGAGGTAATTGCTGACCTTCAAAGCGCTGATTGGTTAAGAAGTTGTCCCCATAGAGGCTGCCAATCCCAGCGTAAAAATCGCGTCCGTCAAGATGCAGCTGAGCATGAGCCGGAGCAAATGACTTAGCAGCGAGTCCACCGTTAAGTGCTCTTTCGAAGTTATCTGGTAAAAACAACTCCTCTGTGTACCTGTGATCGGAGTTGATTTCACCATTGCTGACGAATGATAGCCGTGGGGCCAGGTAAGTGACTCCGCGCCAGCTAGTCAATCCACGCCAGGTATTGCGCGGTATTGCCATATAGTTGTCAATTTGTGATGCAATCGTCCCGTACTTGTTGTTGTTAAAGGCAGATTGCTCCCAGTAACTACGGTTGTAGAGCGACTGCCGAGTCTGTTCCCTGGCGGAGGCGGTGGTGGGAATGGTCGGCGGCGGAAGATTAGCTTGGTAGGCATTAAATCCCGCACGGTAATAATCACCAAGTATATGTCGCGTGCCGATTTGCTCCATCCATAGACTATCGCGAATACCTTCAAGCTTGAGCGTCCAGCCGGATTCAACGCGTTGTTTAATGCGGTATTCAAGCCCTAATCGAGTCCCGCGGTATTGAAAAAAGTCCGTGGTCGCAGTGACATCCTGATTTGGTCCCAGGTCGAAAAAGATAGGTTGCGTGAAGGTGGTTCCAGTCACCTGTTGGAAGCCAGTAACAGGCATCAAAAACCCAGATTGCCGCTGATCTTTGAGAGGCAATTTTAGATAGGGTAGGTACAAGACCGGAATGCCCTTAATCTCAAGCACTGCGTTTCTAAGGTCAGCATAACCACCAATTTGGGCATCGACACTATCGGCGCGAAAGGCCCAGGCGGGTTTTTCATCCCTACTGCAGCGGCAAGGAGTAAACAGCGCGTTCCTTGCAGCATAATCATTGCCGTCAATGCGCGACAATTTATCGCCTTCGATGTGTAAGTAAGCCGTGAAGGAGGCATTGCCGTTGGCTTGAGCGACTTGCCGGCTATGCTCCCAGAATTCACGACGCCGCTTTATGAGCTCGCGTCGTTCTTCGCTAAGGGCTGCGAGTCCAGGACTAGACCAATTTTCGATGACTTGCTGTTGTTCCAGCAGAAGGGCATAGCGACCGATAGCCTCGTCACTGAGCTCGCCGCGGCTGGCAACGTCACGACGTATGGCTGTCTTGCGCTCCTCGACTTCAGCAATACGTTCTTTGCGAGCCCTAGCGAATTCAAGTTCACTCGGGCGAAAGCCGAAGACCTTCTGGGTAACCTCATCATTTGCGGAGTTATCGTTCGTCAGCATGACGGCATCGGTGATGACGAAGTCATTAGTATCCAGATGGTACGTAATGGATCTGCCTAGGAAAAGCGTATTTCTGTGAAGAAGCACCACCGAGCCAGTTGCCTCGGCGACATTTTTGGCGCGGTCCATGGTGATGCGATCGGCACCGATAACGGCCCCCCCACCGATCATCACAACGTCGCCCTCAAAAAGCTGCTGATTCAGGTCCTTATTGAAAGAAGTAGTCCGACCGTCGAAAAAGATTTGTTGATTGATCTCGCTGGTGGCTGTGGATGCCGCATCGTTCGCAGCATCTACTCGGGATCCGCTAAAGCATAAAATCACCAAGCAAAGCCTCAATAAGGCGCGGTGCCGAATGTAGCATCGAGCCGGCCCGTGACCGAGAAGTTTGCTTGGACAGACTTTTATCATCGGCTGATGGTACACCGACCGCTGCACTGAAGCCACAGCTTCGGCGCTGAGTAAGCACCCTAAGTCGTAGCTATCTTGA
>OMIY01000410.1 GCA_900299215.1 bacterium
GTCATTCCTTCAACCTGTCACTTGTGTCTATCGATCACTGGTAATGGCAGTGATCGGGGTTAATTCACATGCTTTCTAATATCAGCCTTGGTGAGGCTTTTAGTAGAGCTTGATCTCAACGTCTACACCCGATGCAAGATCCAACTTCATCAAGGCATCGATTGTTTGCTGCTTGGGCTCGAGGATATCAATGACGCGTTTGTGCGTCCTGACCTCGAACTGTTCTCGCGATTTCTTGTCAACGTGAGGACTCCTGAGTACCGTGAAGCGGTTGATTCCTGTTGGGAGAGGAATCGGGCCAGCTACGCGGGCTCCAGTTCTCTTGGCTCGCTCGACGATGTCGGCAGCGGATTGATCGAGGAGGCGGTAATCATAGCCTCTCAGGCGGATACGAATCTTCTGGCTTTCCATAGTTTCCGGATTCCCACTTAGTTAGCGGAAAGGTACGCTATAATGATTAAAACTCTAGGCAGGCTTTTTTTGAGGGCTTAGTTTCGAAAGGCACTACATGAGTAGTGGTTTCGGCATAGGCTTGCTCGCAGCAGGCTTACCTGAGGAGTAGGCTTGTAGATCAGCTGAGTGGATGTGTCAATGACTAACCGTTGTTTTTTTCATTTATTCCTGACTAGTTTTTTCCTTTTTGGAGGCCTGATCTCATGCGTGCATGATGGCACTCCACAACCCCGCGAATCGATACGTGTTATTGACCAGGAGATTAGGTTCGGACGGCAGACCGAATTCATCGTTCTACCAGGACTGAAGACGTATGCGGTTCAGGTTTCGGAGCCACGGTCCATTCCTCTCGTCGTGCAGGTTCGACTATTTGACCAAGCGGCGGACGTATCTGGCTGGTTTAGGGATGATGCACGGCACACGGGTGAGTCAGTGTTCACATTGGTTAGTGAAAATCTCAATGTCGATGATTTGGTTAAGGCGCGGCCTCGGCTAAGTTGGTGGGGAGATGTTTTCCGGGGTTTTCAGAGACCGTACTCAGATCCAGTTAGAAGGTCTGTTCATGTGGTGGTATCACGCAAGATTGGCCAAGGTTCGACGGGACGTCAGTCTGGGAACTGCCCCATTTGGCTGTTCGGGGATTCTGATCAAGTGTATACAATTACTACTGAATCTGACGAAAGGCGTGTTATAGCTCGAGTCCAAGTGTCTTCGGGCGTTGCCAATCTCGCTCAGGCTGACGCCTTGATGAACGGGGTTTGCCTGACTCCGGATCTAGAAGCCAAGGACCAACTAAAGTCATTTGAGCTTGCGGGCCGAGTCACTGGCAAAGGCGTCAGAGGCCGTAACCACCGTTTGATTTGGTCAAAGATAGAGACGATTACCTCTTTCTGAACCTTTGCCTGAGTCCTTAATTTGATACGATCTCAACTTTGGTGCGTTGCCGCTGCTCGGATAGCCAGTGACGCGTCTGATCCAATAGCTCCTGAGTTCGCAATTCATTTTCTAACTGTCTTTTTTTATTTTGAAAATCGCGACTTCCGGCAAATTTCTTTTCCTCGAGTAGGAATATGTGAAACCCAAGTGCTGTCTGGACGGGCTGGGTGAACTGTCCTACTTCTAGCCCTTCTACGGCAGTCTTGATGGCTGACATCAAGTCCTTTGCCCTAACTGGCGGCATGAGACCGCCAGACTGCCGACCAGATTGGTCGTCTGTGTAAAGCTTAACTGCTTCCGCAAATTGCATTCCGTCAGTTATTTTTTGATGCACCTCTGCGGCAAGTCTTCGCTTTGCCTCAAGAATAGCAGGGTTAGCCCCCGAGGGGATGCTGACTAAGACCTGACGTAGAACAAGTTCCATCAGATCAGCCGCTGCGCCGGCTCGTTTCAAATAATAGGTCTCAACATCCTTGTCGGTAATTTTAATCAAAGGAGCAATGACACGTCCCTGGAATTTGCGGAGTATCATTTGGTCCTTAAAGTCTCGTTTGTAGTCCTCAAAGGAGCTGCCGGTTTGGCGAAGGTGCTCTTGTAATCCATCACGATTCAATCCACGTGACTCAAGGAAGGATTTAATCTCCTCATTGACCTCGTCCTCCCTTACATCAATTTCAAGCTCCTTGGCACGGCTAAGTACGAGCTGGAAATTGATGGCATCTTGTAAGGCCCGATCATATGGAGGCGCAGTCTCATCCAAGGGGAACTCCGACACGACCACTAGGGGACCCTTATCAACTTTCTGCTTAACTTCGCTGTAGAGAATCGGTCGACCGTCCACAACCGCAGCCACCTTATCCAGAAGCACCTCTTCCCCTTTAGCTCCCGAATCCGGTTCCGCTGCCTTAGCAACGGGCGCTAACACCAAGGTCAACACGACAACTGGTAGGTATTTCATATCTCTGTTGCTCCTGGATCAAGTTGGCTTCACCCCCTCAGAGGATAGTGAGCTACAAAGCTCCGCGCAACAACTGGGTCACATAAAGCCTACCAAATTGCCTTTGGGGTTGTGACATCAATTGCCGCCAGGGCTTTCTCTACCCATTTGCTATAAATATCTTCCTGCCGATTACGACGCACTGTAGCCTCGATCTGACTTCTGACTTCCTGGAACGATCTTTGCTGTTTCGGCAAATGCTGGATCACTTGGATTATGTGGTAGCCATAGTTGGACTTCAATAATTCGCTGATTTCACCTGGTTTTAGGTGAAAAGCCACCTCAAACACTGCTGGCATGGCTCCCTTGGAAAACGGACCTAAGATTCCGCCATGTGCCCCCTCCGGGGCAATGGAATACTGTCTTGCTAGGGCTTCAAAATTTTGAGAATTGGCCTGTGCTTTTAGAGTCTTGGCTGAAGCCTCATTGGCGGCAAGAATATGCCTAATCTTCACTTGCTCGGGCACCTTAAAATCGCTGAGATGGTTTTTGTAATACTCGAGCAGGTCGCGCTCCTCAATTTTTATTTCTGCGAAGAGCTTTTCTTGCAAATACTGGGACAAAATACTGCGTTCACATAATCGCGCCTTAATCCGATCTCGATCAGCTCGATTTGAAGTAGTCTCTGCCATTTTGGTAGTCTCTTGCCATTCCGCAAGACACTTCATGTATCGCGATGGTTGCTCATAATCGAACGTGTGATCACGCTTCAGAAACGCGAATAACAGCTTTCGCTCAATGGCTGTGCCTATAAGGGCACGCTTAAGTGGTGTAAGTTCCTGAGCATACCGATCACCAAGATCAGGAATCGGTGTCAAGGCATCCCGATCTGACATGGTGTCCAAGTGCTGTTTAAATTCCCAATCAATATCTTCCTGACTAATGGTTTCATCTCCCACCTTGATATAGGTGTACGAGCCTAGGTGCTCGGAGTTTCGCGCAGATTCACCGTTTACCTGGTGGTCCGTTGCGACAGTGATTCCACTGTTTTTAACACGCCAGGCGTAGGCTCCAATCCCAAAACAAATCGTATAAGCCAATATGTAAGATGACTTGCGCATCTTTTGTTGTCCCTCAGTAATCGCAGTATTTATTTGGATATTTGACTAAGTCTAACACAGCAAGTGTCGATTAGCTCTGACCGCTCGCGATTAATGGGGTTATCAATTTAGTTAACTCTGCGATTAAGTTTTCCTGGTCATCAACAGAAGGATTAGCTGGGACATCTAGATAGAGCAGAAGACGATGGTCTGGTGCCAACTTATATTTACCAGGCTGGCGTGCAATTATTCCGAGAATGGTGTCAATCATCCTGTCACCTAGAGGGGCAAACTTTATCTCACATACTCCGCGTCCTGTAGAAACTCGTAGAGCCCCAATACTTTTTAATTGCTGTTTAAGCCTCGCCACTTTAATCAGAAGTGCCGCTGGAGCTGGCAACGGCCCGTAGCGGTCCTGCAGTTCTTGCTTAAGTGCACGCAATTCCATATCCGTTTCGCAGGCAAACAGTTTTTTGTACATTTGCAACCGCTGAGTCTCCGGCGGGATATAGGTAACGGGAATCAAAGCTGTCACAGGTAACTTGATTTCTGTATCGATCCGCTCCGGAACGGCTGCGCCGCGAAGCGCCTGGATAGCATCCTCAAGCATTTCTGTATACAATTCGAGGCCTACAGCGGCAGCGTGCCCTGATTGTTCCCCGCCTAAAAGATTGCCTGCACCTCTCAGCTCCAAATCGTAGCTGGCGATTTGAAATCCAGCACCTAACTCTTGGTGTGCTGCAAGAACATCGAGCCGCTTTCTGCCGTCTTCAGACAACCTTTCTTCAGGAGGTGTAAGGAAATACGCATATGCCTGCTGATTAGATCGCCCAACTCGCCCTCGCAGCTGGTACAATTGTGCCAACCCAAATCTCTCAGCATGATTTACAATAAGAGTGTTTACGTTAGGCATGTCGATGCCAGATTCGATAATTGTAGTGCAAAGAAGAACTTGAAAACGCTGCTCAATGAAATCCAGGATAACTCGCTCGAGTTGATGTTCGGCCATCTGCCCGTGCCCAATACGAATGTCCGCACCGGGAATGAGTGCTTTAAGAAAAAGTCGAACTTGTTCAATATCTTCGACTCGATTGTGAACAAAAAATACCTGCCCGCCTCGCCTAATTTCATGCTCAATAGCTTCCTTGATCAAGGCTTCATCAAAACGGGCAACGTAGGTTTTGACAGCCATACGATCTTGTGGCGGCGTCGCTATGATGGAAATGTCACGCATGCCGACCATTGCCATATGCAAGGTTCGAGGAATCGGCGTTGCCGTCAAGGTAAGGATGTGAGCACCAGCCCTCAGCTCTTTAAGTTTCTCCTTATGACTGACACCAAATCTTTGCTCTTCATCAACAACAAGTAATCCAAGCTTTTTTGGTTTCACGTCTTTAGACAAAAGCCGATGAGTTCCAATCAACACATCGACCGTCCCTATTTTTAGACCCTCGGTCGCTTCTTTGGTAGCTGCGGCTGAAACAAATCTATTAACTTGAGCAACGCGTACACCGTGCGATTCGAGTCGCGTTTTAAATAGGCGGTAGTGCTGATAGCAAAGTACCGTGGTTGGAACCAAAACAAGCACTTGACCACCTTCAAGTACCGTTCGCATGGCAGCACGAAGCGCGACCTCTGTCTTACCGAAGCCGACATCCCCACAAACCAAACGATCCATAGGTTTACCGGCCGACAAATCGGCTTCGACATCATGAATGGCTCGAAGCTGGTCTTCAGTTTCATCGTAAGCAAATTCGGCCTCAAACTTTAGGTACTCATCGTCAGGTTGATTAAATGGCTTGATACTGGCCAGGCTTCGCTGCGCATGAAGACGCAACAATTTTTCCGCCATATCCTGAATCGCACCTTTTGCCTTAGCCTTGCGTTTTTCCCAACCAAGTCCACCCAATTTATCAAGCACATGATGCCCAACGGCATCGCTTCCACTGCTGTAACGCTGAAGTAAGCTTAATCGATCAACTGGTAAATAAACCTTGTCGCCTCCAGCATACTCGATCAAGAGAAAGTCATTACTCAAGCCTGCCACAGTTAAAGTGGTCAAACCGGTGTAGCGACCAATTCCATGTTGCACATGAACAACCAAATCGCCGACTTTTAAATCCGCAAAAGAATTTAGATAGTTCTGCAGCTTTTGTGACGCAGGTTTTGGGCGGCGCGGTGGAATTCCAAAAAGAACTTGCTCTGGGAGTACTAGACACCCCTGATCCTCGAACCAAATATGTGATGAAAGCGATCCCGGACCGACGTAAATTCCCGCAGACTTATTTGAATTAACGGCAATTTGCAGAAAGATTTCAGGTTCAAGCTTGGGCTTGAAACCCCTGTGATTAAGCAAATTCACGATTCGCTCTCGTTGCTCTTCATGTTGAGCAATTAATGCTACAACTCCATTTCCGTCGGCAACCACTCGGGAAATCGCCTCGAGCCACTTTTCAAACAGCTCAGCCCCCTCGGATTTTGCGAGAGGAGCACCAGGCAAAACAAATCTCGCCTCAAGTCTTAGGAATTCGGCCGCTTCAGATGCGTAAGGATTACCGCACTCAATGCATCGTTTAAGCTGAGCAACCGTCGACTCTAGATAATCCGGAGATACAAAATGCTTGTCTGGCGCCAAAACACCCAGTTTCTTATCAACGTCGACCTGAAAATGGTCGTTAATACGCTGAAAATAAGTTCGGTAAGCTTCAACACAGGCTCCAATTGACTGAGGAAAAAACAAAGTTGTGCCTGAGTCAATTGCCGCAAGGGTCGATACTGATGTCTGGCGAAATATTGGAGCCAGCATATCAAAGCCATGAAATTTGACCCCCTGTTGGAACTGATGAACGATCCCATCTCGATCTACTGCTGCGACTTCTTGTTCCAAAAGGTGATTAAAAAGAGCTTGTGTATGTTCTTTGCGATTCTTTGCTGGAGTAAGCACTTCATAGGCGGGAAAGATAACTGCGGCTTCTCGATTTTCTATAGATCGCTGATCCGCAGGATCAAAACTTCTAATAGAAGAAATTAGATCCCCGATAAAATCGATACGAATGGGTAGCTGGAGATTGACGGGAAAGACATCGACGATACCACCTCGGACGGCGTAACTTCCTTCTTCATCCACTGTGGCGCTTGGAAGATATCCCAGGTCCTCGAGGTCAGCAATCAGTCTATCCTGATCGAACTCGGAGTTCGTGGTCACTTTCAAGCAGGAACGCGACACTTCAGACTCGGGCAAAGTTGTTTGGGCTAGAGCCTGTAAAGTGGTCACGACGATCAGCGGACTTAATCTATCTTTGAGCTGCGCTAAAGCGTAGACCCTCTGCCTTCGAGAAAGGGAATGGTTAATGAATCGGTCGTTTCCGTATGAGGAATAAGCAGGCAAGACTGCCGTTCTGCAATGTAAACCTCGTGGGCTCAAATTTGATGCCACATTGCCGACAAAACTTAGCCACGGAGACATGTCTTTAGCGGTTGGAACAACGATTATTAGAGGGCTGTGCGCCTCAGAGTTGCCGCAGGCTAGGCTTGCTGCTATTAGCTCGTTCAGTACCGTCGATGCGCCTGCTATTTGGACCCGCCGCCCCCTGTCTAAACAGGCGCCGATGGTCTCAATCAACCCACGGTATCCAAATACTGACGTCATGAAAGTACTTAATCGATATAATTACCGCTTTTGATCTTATCGATCAGGATTTTTTCCATCATCTGTGGATCACGCGGATCGACAGAAATAAATGATTGCTGCTCACAACGGCGTTTATTCTTAACTAACCAATCCAAAATTGCTCGTAAGTCTTTGTTCTTCTTGTCTTTGAAGAACGGGTCATTGGTCAGTGCATCGCGTGCCTTTTTCAGAGCTCGAGCTTCCTGAAGGTCACTTTCCTTCACTGGATAGTCAACGAGATCATACTTGGCAATGTCTTCAGGCAAGACTCCAAGAAATTTGACTTCTGGTGCACAAAAATCAGAATTTCGAATCAAAGAGGCGGCGGAACCTGCCTTCAATGTTCGGTAAATATTTTGCATGGTGTAAGCATCGAGGTCACCAAAGAAGTAGAGCGGTACTCGCAACTGTTCCTGTATGCGTCGCACCCACGCTCTCACAGCATTTGAAGGCACGCCTTGCGCACCTATCAGAATGCAGTTGTGGCGCTTCGTAAAACCATTTGCCACCAGGGTATTGGCTGTGCCCTGGGACTCGATAATAAGGCAAAAATCAATTTTAGATTTTGCCTTAAGTTGAAGATTTTGAGGCCTATTCTTAGGCTGGTAAGGCGCTGTACCAAGGGTTGATAGATCGACCGTAGACTGGTTGCCATCGAGTTCAGTTTCGACAACCACCAATTGCTTGGAGTAGGTTTGTCCGCCCCTATCGTCAGCAACGCAATTTAATTCCTCCCGGTACGCCTCCATCATTTCACAAATGAAATCAATTACTGAATCTGACTCATCTTGATCCTGAAAATCGAGTGGCCGTAATTTGCTCTCATGCTTCACCAAGCCCTTTGCCACGTAATAGAGCTCGCGTTTGGTGTTTATGTTGGAGATCTCGACATTTCTGAGAAGGATTTCAAGCATGAAGATTGCCCGTGACATTTTCTTCACGGAGCTCACGTTTAGCTCAGATGAAACCTTCTTATTGCCGGGAGTTAGGTAGCCAACTTTGGGACTATAAAGGGAGTTATCCAACGAACACTTGGTTGCGGTCAGAATTGGTCGTTTAGCTCGCTCCAGATCTGACAACATGCGCTCGCATAGCTCGGTTCCCATGGAAATAATTTCAGATTGCTTCTTTGCTACTCGCTTTGTTGTTTGCTGACCTTTTGCCATATCAGACTTTTTCCTTACCGGCCTTGCTTGCGGGCTTTGAGGGAACTGCCGCGACGACGTCAGTTCCAGTCAATTGGTCCTCTTGTTCCAGACCCTCGAAGAATCCTGAAAGCCTTGACTTCTTCTCTTCTAAGTAGGTAGCTAGTCGACCTTCAGCGTCTGCCAAATCTTTTTTAATGCCCTTGGTGTCTTTTTCCAAGATCTTGGCCAAACCAGCCGTGGCGGCTTGCTTCCGCTCCTCAGAGGCCCCTAAAATTCGACCCAAGGTCTCAACCAATATAGGACCAAATTGTTCGATGTGCTGAACTCTTTGTTCAAGCTCTCCTGCCTTATGCTCACGACTTAGGTAGCGAGATAGACGCTGCCCAGTTTGCATGAGGGCTCGCCTGAGTTCCTCCACTAGCTCGTCGGAGGCATCGATAGTCTCTTTAGATGCATTTTTAAATTTGATAAATGGAGACACCACACTAACTGCAATAATGTATGGACCTAGTGGCAATGCATTTCTAGGCTGCTTAAGGCCGTAAGCACGCCAATTTACGGATGTTATTGCCTTCACTATCGCGCAAGCTGCTTTATCAAACTGAAGTGGTACACGATTGGCAAATCGTAGTACCTGCACTGGCTCTTCGTTGTCCTCACCGCGGCGCTCCCGCAACCGTGCCACCGCCACTTCAACTTGGAGTGGTTTAAAGTCACAAATAACAGGCTTACGTGACAGCACGGCAAAAAAATCTATATCTCCGAGACGCCGAATACTCAGCGCCAAGCCATCTTCGCCTACTGATAAAACGGAAGTAGTTGCTGGAGGCAATAACTCAACTGCCTGAATGGCGGCGAAAAGCGCCTTGAAGTCCTCATCAGGTAAGGCATCGACAAAACTATCAAGAACCTTTCGCTTTAGTCCCTTTTGATTTACTAAATCTTGGAGAACTTTGTCTGTTACTCGCGAAAATCCTCGCTTGAGCCAAACGCTAGTTTTGGTTCGCCCAAAAAGCCGCGCATGCGACATGAATTCGCCAAGCTTCATCGTGTGAGGATGTGGCTCAGTAGCCTGTGGAACCACCGGCACAGTATTAACTACACGTTCCACCGTATTCGGAGCGACATCGGTGATCTCATAGTGCAAAGTCATGTGCGGATTCAATAAAACAGTGCTGCGGATATAATTAAGCAGTCCACCTTCGCCGTTAAGCTGAATCCGTCCGTCAAGCTTGAACTCGATGCTTGTACCGTGTGGACTGGTCCAATCAACGTTTGTCTTGTCTCGTAGGACCCCTTTATTGTTCTTCAGGTCCATATCAACGACGCATTTAAAGGCCTTGCGAGCATTCTTGGTTTTGGTTACTACGCGGGCACCTGTCGCTGTCGTCTGCATTGCCCAGGTAGTTGCCGCAGAAATCCCGATACCCTGCTGCCCCCGAGAGCAGCGGCCTCTACCAAATTTCGATGACGCCAGATACTCGCCAAAAACCTTAGCCACGTCCTCGGGCTCAATGCCGGGACCGTTGTCCTCTACGTAAATCCGAATTTGATCCGTATTCTTAAGTGTCCCGGGCCCTAATTTCTCGACCTGCAAGCGAATCTCTGGAAGGATCCCAGCGTCCTCACAAGCATCCAGTGAGTTATCTAATGCCTCTTTGAGAGTCGTAAGAACTGCCTTTACTGGCGAAGAAAAGCCCACCTGTTGAAGGTTCTTGGCAAAGTACTCTGCCGTACTACTTGTGGTGATCTGTTTCGCAGATTTTCTCACCCGAGAAATCACCTCGGCCGAAGAATCATCCTCAACAGAGACCTTTTTTGTTACCTTCTTGACCTGTTTCTTAGCCATGGACCGTGGACTCAAGTAAATCGGTTAATCTGCAACTTATCGACTTGAACTAGACTCGTGCCGCAAAAGCTCCTCAATCTTGGGCTCAGGCTTCCAGTAAGCCGGCCCTTTCATGACTTTTCCTCGGTGATCATAGATCGGCTGACCATCTTCGCCTAATTTTGAGAAGTTAGACTGCATAATCACCTCAAGAACACGATTGAGGGGTAGCCCCCAACGGCGCGCCTCGCTGGCACAATAAACCACCAAATCTCCCAACCAGTCGCTCAGCTCGGTGAGAACAGCTATCCGCTTCTCTTCATCAAGCTCCCCGGCTTCACCGACCAAAGACTCGTACTTCGCTGCGAGGTCGAGGCCCTCGTCTACCTCTTCTGAGATGATGTCATGGAACTGCCGCAAACGAGCAGGTCCCAGCAGCGTGGGCTGGGCATTCGAATCCAACTGGTACATGGCGTTGAAACGCTCGATATGGTTGTAAAAGCATGAGTCTGGCATTAATCGGTTACCTCTAAGTCGTAACAGTGTCAGGACACTCTGCCACGGCCCGGGACTGCGATGCAAGTCAACGCACCGATTAGAAACTCACTTCCGGCTTAGCCTCTCGGGTAAGCAGCCCCATGACTGCTTGGGCAATCGGTTTGTTTTCATAGAGAACGGAATAGACCTCGTTGACAATCGGAGCATCTACTTGCAGCTTTATCGCCAAGTCATGAGCGGCTTTGGCAGTCGCCACTCCCTCCGCTACTCCTACCTCTGCTAAGACTTTATCAATAGGTAGACCCTGACCTAGTTTGTAGCCAACACTGAAATTACGACTCTTTTCTGACGTACAAGTCAAGAATAAGTCACCGACCCCACTCAATCCATTGAAGGTTATGGGATTTGCCCCTAGAGCCACTCCGAAACGCATAATCTCGGACAGTCCACGCGTGATTAAAGCTGCTCGACTATTCATCTGAAAACCGATTCCGACGCAAGCGCCAGCGGCTATCGCGACCACATTCTTTAATGCGCCAGCAACCTCAAGCCCGACCGGATCATCACTAGTGTAAACACGGAAGTGGGCCGAATGGAAAAGAGATTGAACCCTTTGAGCGCTCTTAGCTGATCGGCTTGCGGCAGTTACAGCCGTTGGCTGCCGGGACATAATCTCACTCGCGAAACTAGGGCCAGAAATAAATGCAGCACGCTCACCAACAGATGCTCCCAGAACATCCGCGATAATCTGACTTGGCATTTCGAGACTACCTACTTCAATGCCCTTAGCAGCACATATCAGCAACAGACTGGAATGCCACAATGGCTTTAGCGTAGAAAGAACTTCTCTCATCGTCTGAGTCGGGGTCGCTTGGATCACCACGTCCACCGCATCTATGATAGCCGCATCAATAATCTTGGTTGCCTGTAACCTTGGTGATAAGTTAATTGTACTCAGATACTTGGGATTTTTATGAGCCTGATTGATGGAGTCAACGACCTCTTGCGAGCGACTCCAGATGATGACATGGTAGCCCTTCTCAGCTAAGTGTTGGGCGAGACAAGTGCCAAAGTTACCGGCACCAAGAACAAGTATTTTATCGCCGAGTCTTTCTGTCATAGTGCTTTCCCCCGTTTCTGAGTTGGTATTTGTGCCGTTTGTTTTGGTAAAGCTAAGATAAGGTAATAAACTCCATGAACCCGTACCTGCCAGTCCTGATCGTACTGCTGCTCGGTGTCGGCTTGGGCGGTATCCTGAGTGGTCTTGCGCATTTTGTCGGCCCCAGGAAACCCAATCGCATCAAGGAAGAACCCTTTGAATGCGGAGTGCCGGCTGTCGGCGAGAAGGACAAGATGAGCGTGAAGTTTTATCTCACGGCCATCTTGTTCATTCTATTCGATATCGAAACCGTTTTCCTGTATCTGTGGGCAATGACTTTCAGAGACCTTGGCTGGTTTGGCATTGCCGAGATCATAGTCTTCCTTGTGGTGCTGTTTGGCGGTTACATCTACGTCGTTAAGCGTGGGGCGTTGGAATGGGATTAACTGAACTTATTGAAGTTTTGAGCAGTGACACAGCGATTCAGGTCATTGCGTCAATAGTCAAAATTCTAATCGTCCTTGTTCTTTGTTTGCAGGTCCCCCCACTTATGGTGTGGGCGGAGCGTCGCGCCCCGGCGATGATGCAGAGACGCAAGGGTCCAAATCGCGTTGGACTATTCAAATTTAGGCTTTATGGGCTACTTCAGTCTGCAGCTGACGCCGTGAAGCTGATCTTCAAAGAAGAAGTCGTACCTAGAGGGGCCAACAAAGCTGTCTACCACATCGCGCCGATTTTTGGCGTATTCACGGCAATGATGGTCGCATGTGCGATCCCATATGGAAACGACATCTCGGTATTTGGACAAAAAGTTAGCCTAAGCCCGATTCACCTTGATGTTGGGTTTTTGTTCATTTTCGCAATTTCTAGCCTTGCAGTTTATGCAGTTACGCTTGCTGGGTGGGCAAGCAACAACAAGTATTCGCTACTCGGATCGCTGCGAGCATCGGCCCAGATGATCAGTTATGAAATCCCACTTGGTATGTCGCTGATTCCCCTAGTGGTAATTTTCGGAACTCTGGATCTGAACAAGATGGTTCTGGCCCAATCGGCTTACCCATGGTCCTGGGGTGTAGTTAAGGCGCCAATTTCATTTCTTTTATTTCTAGTCTGTATGTTTGCAGAGACTAACCGCGCCCCCTTTGACCTTGCAGAGGGCGAAAGTGAACTTGTCGCTGGGTTTCACACGGAATTCAATTCAGCTAAGTTTGCCGCTTTTTTCTTGTCCGAGTATGTTGCCATGTTCGTACTTTCTTGCTTGGCAGCAACAGTGTTTTTTGGTGGCTGGCAAACACCTTTTATCCCTTACGAAACTCTTTTGAGCCTCCTTGGAGGTATGGAGTGGCTGGCAGCATTAGCTGGTTTTGTCTGCCTCATCGTCAAAGCAGCTTTCTTCATGTGGGTGTACGTTTGGGTTAGATGGACACTTCCCAGATTTCGCTACGATCAACTCATGTCTCTTGGTTGGAAATTTATGCTACCGGTGGGATTGGTCAATCTGTTGGTGACAACTTTGGTTGTTGCATTCATTGAAAACGCTGGGCGCCACTAAAAACAGGGAGACGCCTTACATTATGACGCAGGAACTTGTATTTCTAGCCTTTGCCTCTCTGATAGCAATCTGTTCGATGATGGTGATTTTAAGCCGAAATGCCGTTGTCAGTGCTATCTTTCTCGTTGGCGACCTTTTCTGCTTGGCTGGTCTTTATGCCTCGATGGAGGCTCACTTCGTAGCAGCGATTCAGGTTCTGGTCTACGCCGGGGCTATCGTAGTTCTCTTTATGTTCGTCATCATGCTCCTAAATCTTGGGCCAGATCAGCGAAAGCATCTCGAAGTTTCAGCTCCAGAAATCGGGGTTCTTGGTCTAACGATCGTCGGCTTTCTAGTGATCGGTGGACTTTTATTATTAGGCCAACCGACTGGGGTTACCGGTCCTCTTACAGCCGAAGCAATCGACAATGCAGGAGGCAACACCTACACCGTTGGGATGGTATTGTTCACCAAATATCTTTGGCCCTTCGAACTCGCATCCATGCTAATCCTTTTGGCTATCATTGCCGCAATTGTCATTGCGAAAAAAGAGCACATTAAGGACGGAGACAAACGGAGACTTGCTCATGGTTAGTATTGACCACTACTTGGTTCTAGCAACCTTTATGTTTCTCTGTGGCACTTTGGGCGTCCTTTTCAGACGCAATTTGCTCATGGTTCTGATGTCTATCGAACTGATGTTAAACGCGGTGAACCTAGTGTTCGTCAGCGGTTCTCGACTGCTGGGCAATCTAGACGGGCAAGTGATGGTCTTCTTCATTATCACTGTAGCCGCATGTGAGGCTGGCGTTGGTTTGGCTATGGTCATTGCTCTATTTAGACGCTATGGCACAGTTGATACAAATTTCTTAAGAGTTTTGCGCGGTTAATCTAAACCACCGGTCGTTGGCGCGGGAGGTCTGACTCAGATGTTGTTTTGGCTAATTCTCTTCTTCCCTTTACTCGGAGCCTTCCTAAATGGCTTGGTTCTAAGAAAAGCCTCGCCAACTGTGTCCCACGTCCTAGGCGCTGCTGCGCTTGTTGCGGCATTTATTTATGCCCTAATCACTTACCTTCAGTTCATGGGTGCTGGCGGCCAAGCTCAGGTCATCACCGGTATAGACTGGATCGATGCAGGGACTTTCAAAGCGCCATTTAATTTCATCCTCGATCGTTTGTCAGGGATGATGCTTCTGATCATCACTGGCATTGGTAGCTTGATCCACATCTATGCGGGTGGGTATATGCACGAGGAAAAGGCGACTTATCGCTTTTTCAGCTATCTAAACCTCTTCGTTTTCATGATGTTGCTGCTAGTCCTTGGTGACAACCTTCTGGTCATGTTCATAGGCTGGGAAGGTGTTGGACTTTGTTCCTATCTGCTTATCGGATATTGGTACGAGGACGACAAAAATGCCGCCGCAGGCATGAAAGCCTTTTTGGTTAACCGGATTGGAGATATTGGGTTTCTCTTAGGTATCTTTCTCACTTTTAAGTACTTTCACACGATTTCATTCAGCCAGCTCAAGGACATGATCCTCACCGCTGGTGCAAATCTAAATGGGGAGCAGCTTCAGGCAATCGGCTGGATTACCCTGGCGCTCTTTGTTGGTGCGTGCGGTAAATCTGCGCAGATGCCTCTGTATGTATGGTTGCCAGATGCAATGGCAGGCCCAACACCAGTGTCGGCACTGATCCATGCCGCGACGATGGTTACCGCCGGAATCTACATGATGACTCGGCTCAATTTCTTATTTTATTTGGCGCCCGACACACAAATGGTCGTAGCTTCTGTTGGAGCTATAACTGCTTTATTCGCCGCGACCATTGCATTGGTCCAATATGACATCAAGAAAGTTCTTGCATACTCAACAGTCAGCCAGCTTGGGTACATGGTACTTGGATGCGGTGTCGGGGCATACAGCGCCGGAGTATTCCACCTGTTTACCCATGCCTGTTTCAAAGCTCTGTTGTTCCTTGGTGCCGGTAGCGTCATCGTTGCCATGCATCACAAGCAGGACATGCGTGAGATGGGTGGTTTACGCAAATTTATGCCCGTGACCCACTTTGTCATGCTGATTGGTGTCTTGGCGATTATTGGTTTCCCTGGTCTATCGGGCTTCTTTTCTAAAGACGAAATCCTATGGCGAGCTTGGACTGGGGGCGATTCCTACCATATTCAATGGGGACTTGGCGCTCTAGCTGCCGTATGTACATCGTTCTACATGGTCCGGCTGCTGATGCTGACTTTTTATGGCAAGAACAGAAGTGACCATCACACTCAAGAGCATCTGCATGAGACAAGTGTCGTAATGTGGGGCCCTTTAGTAGTGCTAGCCATACTAAGTGCTGGAGTTGGCTACTTAAACGTACCACACATCTTGCCCTTCCCAGCCCACTTACTTTTTGAAAATTACCTCGAACCCGTGATCAGCATTCCGCCACTGGTTGCCGATCATTGGCACCATCTGCACGCAGAATACCCGCACTCTCTTGAATGGGCGATTATGGGGGTATCCGTGATAGGTATGGCAGTTTCTTCGATATTTGCAATCTCCATGTACAGTGATGGTTTTGGCAAGTTGGCCCAGTCACTAGGATCAGTATTCAAGAGTGGGCATCGTGTACTTAGTAACAAGTATTATGTTGATGAGTTTTACGATGCTTATTTTGTGACCCCTCTGCGCGACATCGCCCAGTTCCTTTGGAAAATCGTCGATGTTGTGATTATCGACGGCATCGTAAATGGGGTAGGTCAAGCCTGTATGCTGATTGGTGGTCTAAGTAGCTTCCGTATGTCCGGAAGCCTACACCGCCATGGCATGGTCATGATCGTTGGCATTGTCTGTATGCTGTCAGTTTTGTTTTTCTGAGGACATCTAGCAAATAGGCTAATAACCGATGGAATTTATCAATTCTCACATCTTATCAATCACCACTTTCGTACCGTTGCTAACGGCGATTGCTGTGCTCCTCAGCCCGGCTTTATCGATTGCTCGATGGGTCTCAATGGGGGGCTCAATCGTTGCCTTTTTGGCAAGTTTGCATATTTGGTTTTATTTTGATGCTCAAACTGCAGGGCTGCAATTTACAGAAATGCATGAGTGGATACCAAGCTTTGGTATTCGTTACATCATGGGAGTGGACGGACTAAATCTACTTCTGATCATGCTGACAACCTTTCTGACTCCATTGATTCTCCTGAGTGTCTGGCACCTAGATGACAAGAAGCAAAAAGCATTCTTATCACTGTTCATGACACTAGAATGCGGCATGCTCGGGTCACTAGTCGCCTTCGATCTCGTTTTCTTCTATGTCTTCTGGGAAGCCATGCTGATTCCCATGTATTTCATCATCGGACTGTGGGGCGGTAAGAATCGAATTTACGCAACCACGAAATTTATTATTTATACCTTTGTTGGATCGCTACTCATGCTAGCGGCCATGATTGTCCTCTACGTGCTGCACTTTCAGCAGACGGGGGTTTACACAACCAATCTACTAGATCTTTATGGCACGAGCGCCGAATACAGCACCCAGATGTGGTTGTTCGCCGCTTTCGCCTTGGCTTTCGCGATCAAGGTACCCATGTTTCCGTTTCACACTTGGCTGCCAGACGCCCACACCGAGGCTCCAACCAGCGGCTCTGTGATTTTAGCTGGGGTGCTACTTAAACTGGGTACCTATGGACTCGTACGCTTTGCAATTCCTCTTTTTCCACAGGCAACAGCTACGTTTGCGCCGGTGATGGTTGCGCTGGGTGTCATCGGAATTATCTACGGTGCGCTTACTGCTTGGATGCAGAAAGATGCGAAAAAGATGGTTGCTTACTCCTCGGTCTCGCACCTTGGATTTGTAGTAATTGGGTCTGTAGCAGTCATTAGCGGGGGAGCCGCGCTTTCAGCAGAGGCACTGACCGGAGCCGTCTACCAGCAAATTAACCACGGTATCAGCACAGGAGCTTTATTTTTCCTTGTAGGCTGTATCTACGACCGCAGACACACCAGAATGTTGGCTGATTTCGGTGGAATCGCCAAGGTAATGCCCTGGTTTGCCGTGATGCTGATCGTCGCGACATTAAGTTCGGTCGGATTACCTGGAACTGGCGGTTTTGTTGGGGAGTTTCTAATCCTGCTAGGCACATTCCTGTCTTCTCCGCTTGCAGGTGCAACAGCCGCCCTTGGTGTATTGCTTGGCGCTGTCTACATGCTTACGCTTTGCCGAAAGATTCTTTTTGGCCCTCTGGAAAACGAGGAAAATAAAACCTTAGAAGACCTTACCCCACGCGAGTTTGCTTACTTAACTCCGCTGGCAATACTTGCGGTGGTCATGGGAGTGTTCCCGAACCTATTCCTGGATAAGGTGCGCCCCTCCATCGAGAACCTTGCTAACAACTTTAGAAATTACAAAATCGTCGCAGAAGCGCCGCTTGAGTCAAATCAATTGCTCGGTGCAGATCACAAGGAGATGGGACATTGAACTTCAATATTCCTTCACTGACAGCTGAGTTTTATCTAACCACCTCTCCAGTTTTGATATTGTGCTTTGGAGCCCTTGTAGCAATGCTAGCTGGCGTCTCTCGGCGTCTGGGCGGTGAGTTGGTCATCTATAGTGTGCTTCTATTAAGCTTAGTAGGTGCTCTAGCTGCTGCGGTTGCCGCTAGCCCTGGTGTCGAAACAGCATATCTTTCGGGCAGTTATCTTGCTGGCGTGCTCTCTAGGTTTGGGCAAGTACTAATATTGCTGGTCTCACTAATTGTCACCCTGCTCTTTAAAGCCACTTTCCTTCGGGATCGCTTCTTCAGGGGTGAAATCGCTTCGCTCTTTCTCATGGTAATTACAGGTATGTTAATAACCGTGGCGAGTGAGGACCTTGTAACCTTGTTTGTAGGTCTAGAACTCTCGTCCATAGGACTGTACGCACTTGTTGGTTACTTGAATCCCTCGAGACGAAGCCAAGAGGGGGCTATCAAATACTTCGTCCTTGGCTCATTCGCCGCAGCGTTACTGCTATTTGGTTTTGCGTTGCTATATGTGTCGACAGGTTCACTTCGTCTGACTGAAGTAAGTCAGGCAGTTCCTAAGCTGCTCGGCCACAATTGGGTCAAGTTGGGTGTGGTATTCTCACTGGCAGGCATATCCTTTAAGCTGGCCCTGGCTCCATTTCATCTTTGGGCGCCTGATGCTTACGAGTCAGCTCCCACTGGACTAACTGCTCTGATGGCCACTACCGTTAAAGCGATGGTCATTATTTTAGCTGCCAGATTCTTTGCTGGAAGCTTAGCCTCAGTTTACGAAGTTTGGCTGCCGGCATTGATGTTTGTAGCTGCGATTTCGATGATCCTCGGCAATATCATGGCACTGGTGCAGTCTAGTTTGAAGCGAATGTTGGCATACTCTTCGATCGCTCACAGTGGATACATGGCCATTGCAATCTGTGCAAGCAGCGCTAATTCGGGCAGTCTTCCAGTTGCTGCGGTGCTCTATTATCTGGTCGGATATACCATAGTATCTCTCGGGGCATTCAGCATCCTCATGTGGCTGGAGAACAAAGACAATGACAATCTTTTACTGGACGATATCTCCGGCCTCTCCAAGACCCATCCTTGGGCTGCATTTGGGCTAGCGGTCTGCATGTTTAGCTTCGCTGGTATGCCCCCGACTGTCGGTTTCATCGGAAAGTTCTTTGTATTTAATTCAGCACTAATAAATCATCTAACTGGCCTTGTCCTTATTGGTGTCATTGGCAGCTCTATCTCGCTCTTTTACTACCTAAGGGTGATTGTGAGAATGTATATGGCCGATCCGATTCAGTTGCCGACGCAACTGGCCCCAAAGCCTTCACTATTGGTAGCAGTAGTGATTGGAGCTACTGTTATCGCCAATTTAGCATTGGGCACAGTACTTCCTGAAGCTGCCATGAAGTGGATGGTAGAGACATCAAAAGAAGTCGCGGCTGCACCAGGTTCTGCTGAAGATTCTCAATCCGTGTCTCATTAATCATCAGTTAAGGTGCTTGGTGATGGCAATCCGAACTTTTTTGCCTTCACCAAGACGTAACAAAGCCGTCAGCACGAGATAGCTTGCGCCAAATGCGCCCAAGACACAACCACCCGAAATTACAGGGTTTAATCTTGGTATAATGGTTTTAACACTGTACCCGAGACAAGCACTGAAAAGTGCCGTTAAAATTAGGCCGCTCAAGAGTTTGAACGGAATTTTTACTTCTCCTAAAACCTTGCCGATAGCGCGCTTGAGTAAAAGATACTCAAGCCAGCTTGAAATGCCCGCCGCTGAAGTCAGTAGAGCAGCTCCGGTTACTAAAGACAAGCCGAAGGCCTGACGTAACACTAAGGCAGCAATGGTGCCAAGGCCGGCGGTCATCGCCACTCTGAGGCAGGCATACTTGAGGGGAGTTCGTGAATCGCTGGTCGCATAGAATGCCGTTGAACACAGACGCCCCAATGTCGAAGGTAAAAGTCCAATTGCATAGCCACCTAGAATGATCCAGCAATCCTGGGCATCTTTTGGAGTGAACACTCCAGTTTGATAAACTGTGGCAATAATCACATCACCCAATACCAACATTGCCGCGACTGAAGGGATCACGAAGTAAGCTACTCTGCAAAGCCCTCTGACTAGCTTTTCCTGAACCTGCTTATGGACCAGCTCTTGATTGCCAATGACGGAGGACATCGCTGGCAATTCTGCGGCTGAGACTGACATTCCGAATAACGATATTGGCAATAAGTAAAGTGTCTGAGCATAAGCGATGGCCGAATAGACTGCGGGACCTAGAAAGCTTGCGATGATCCCATCAATATATGCGCTAACCTGAACCACTCCTCGGCTTCCAAGCACTGGCAGAAAATTTTTGATGACCCGACGCACCGAAGAATTCTGCAATCCGAGCCTGAATTTCACACCCTTGA
>OMIY01000411.1 GCA_900299215.1 bacterium
AAGCGTGGCAAACGAAAAAAGGCAGTAAAAAAGGAGCCCGCCACTGACTTCGATTCTGCTGACCCATTCAGCCGCAGTGTTGAAGGGGAGAAGACTGAAGCTCAAATGCCCGCTGAGCCTGCGGAAAAGCCCGAGGGACTTGAGCCCACTGATGGCCTAGATAAAGTCGAGGGTGTCGAAAAAACGGACGAGTCAGTTACTCCTGAGACTGAAAAGCGTAAGGGTAAGAAGGGCAAAAAAGGTAAAAAGAAGCATCGTAAAGGTGAGGCCACTGACGCTGAATTAGCTGCTCCTGTCGATGGTGAGTTGTCAACGGGCCCGAAAGCCCTCGAAGGGACCGTGGCATATTTGGGTCTGGGTTCGGTAAAGATGAAGGGTGACCTTGGCACTATAGCTGGACGAGCTAACGAAATCTCCCTGCAGTTATCTAAACAATCTGACAGCAAAGGTGCGTTTGGTTTCGGCTACGGAATTGGATACAGGTATGGGAAGGCAGAGAAAAGCGCCGTGTCGCCACAGGTCACGTCCGTTACTGCGCGTGTTAAGCACGAGCAGCATAATGTGGACTTCAATCTTGGGGTGAATTTTACTCTTTTTGCTGGTCTGGGCTTGGATGCCGACCTTGCTGGTGTGGTTCAGCTCGATAGTTTACTCATCACGATGCCGGACGGTGGCACATTAGGCGATGATTACTACATGTCCTACGGCATCGGTGCGCTTTCGCGATTCGGTCTGCACTATAAATTCACTAAGCTTATTGTGCGACTCAACTACGAATTCGAGACTGGTCGTAAACAGCAAAGTCAAACTCTTTATTTCAATAATAAGCAGTTAGACATCAATCCTGCGCAGACCATCATTGGATTGCAATTTGGTTACCAACTCTAATCGCATCTGAACTGAATAAAATATATAGATTTGGCTTATACGGGAGTTTCAAAATGAAAATCAGAAAAATGTACTCTAAGTCGATGTCAGTATATTTGGCACTAGCGACCAGCAGTTTAGTTTCCTGTGGAAAGGTTCAAGTTAAGAGCACTGGTGGAAATGCAATACTGGTACTTGATTCAACCAAAGATATCACGATTACCGACCAAGAGTTGACCTTAAAGCGGCTTCGTATATGGAAGTCGGCGCCAAATAATGTGGGACCAGGTGTAGTTTCTTTAGTGGATTCGTATGTTGCGGAAATTTGGTTTCGAGCAGTTGGTGATGAAAACGATCAGTATACAATAATCTCTGATTTGCAGAGTGATTCGAATGGTGACTTGTTTCCATCGACTAATCGGCCAGGAAAGGTCTATTCAGAAGTAGGTTCCGATAACAATATATACACCTACACAGTTACGGCACAAGACGGGTTCATTACGCAAAAGTACATTGTTCCTAGTGAATACTCGAGTACTCTAAATTTTTCTGTCACGAATCCAAAGACCAACTCAACAAAATTCAAAAGTATAACGGAGCTTGGAGTCAGTGAGTGGGCTAATCTTTATCGGTATTCTTTTAGTTCAGGTGGCCTCATTTTCTCGAGAATGAGATTAGTCGAGAATACGACAGGACTTTCTACTAAGGCGGTTTGCGCTGTAACCAAATTTACTACTGCAACATCAATTAGTAATACGACGATCGCTGCAGCGACGAATAAACTTGATTTGGGCTCTTACATTGATACGGCTTCTGATAATCAATTGGGTTCAACCGATGCCAACGGTAAAACAAATGAGAGGTCGGACGATAAGTTGTACATTAGGTATTTTGAAGATTGGTACGTGACTGGTCTCAATGTAAATTCGAGAAGCGTGAGAACTATGCGAGCGCGAGCGGCGGGCATCTATAACTCGCGTCATTTAAAGGCCGATAGTTCAGCCACGACTCCCGCTGAATCAGGTTACAACAAGCTCATCAGGGAATGTAACGCGGCAGCAAAACCAGGGAGCGGTGAAGGAGGTTCAAGTAATATAAAGACAGCTTATGCAGCTATCGATTCGGGTATTCCGACACCGACTCAGCCAGAATTTGGAGAGTTGAAAAATGTGAGTAATAGTGACATCGAGGTGCATTCCTACTGTGCGGCTCTCGATGCTGCGACGAATGCAAAAGACTACATGGTTTCTCTGGTTAATGCCGCTAATGCAACGCCCCCCGGTCTTGACTGTGGCACAGATTGGAGCACCGTGAATTCAGGTGAGAACCAGTGGACTGCTGCAAATGGTTACTCCCAGTCGGTGGGATCCATTGTCGGGTTGTCACTCCAATACGCCGTCGAACAAACCGCCATCACTGCATCCACGTTCTAAATACCCAGCCTCATCAAGGAACCGTTAAAAATTCTGTTCCTTGATGACTGACTCAACGGCCGTAATGCGGTATTCGTGGTCATCGACCTTGGTAAATACCTGCTCGACTTCTGTCGCTCGTTCCCGGGCGGGTAGAAGTCCATCGAGTATTAGGTTCATCTTGTGTTTGATGTCTTCCATAATCACGCCGAAGTAGGTGAACTGCTGCCTCATCTCAGATCTTAAATCAGCCACGTTCTGCTTCAGCGTTGCCACGTTCTGCTTCAGCGTTGCCACGTCCTGCTTCAGCGTTGTCACGTCCTGCTTTAACGCTGAGTCAGTCTGATGTAGGAGCACAACCTCGCCGCGTAGCGAGCGTACATCTGATTGGATAGCCCCTAGTAGATGATCATGCCGATCCATTTTCGATTTAATTTCGCCTAGATCACCTCTGAAGCTATTAATCGTGGGGTTGACCTTGATGACGTCGTTAACAATTAATTTCAAGACGTGATGATCACGCATACCTGTTCCTCTACCCAAGCCTATCTAAGTCTGATTGATGTTCAGACCTCGCCAAGCTAGCAGCCAGCCGGTGCAAATGGAAGTGACAGGAGCTGCGAGGCGTGAGAGCGCAGTAATTTCCACTAGTAATCAGTGATGTGCAACGACACACTCACCTAAGTAGAGAAGCATCGACCGTGAACAAACCCTGACTTGCGGCCCGCCTCGCTACGTTTTGAGCGAAGAACACACTTAGGTCAAGAGCCATCTGATCAACTTGATCAACCCCGCGCGGGACTAAATCAATGTGGTTTATCTTGCTAGTGCTGGCATCAAACTGGTGATGAAACTCATAGCTGCGCGCACCCCAGCGTCCAAGCTGCTTGATGCGACCGGACGTGGCTACTGAGTTGCCGTTGACCTGGTGATTTACTGGCTCGATCTCCCAATTTTGCCCATCGTGTTCAAAGCGTACTGGTTGTCCGCCTAGCAGGGTCTGAAGCGCATCGATACGACTATCACCGACTCGTTCAATGACAACTTTAGATTTTAGGGCTGCCGCAAGATCCTTGCGCATGCCTTCTTCAAAAGCTTTGAAGCCGGCACGGCACTCACCTTCATAATCTGCGAGCGTTTTCTCGCGAGAGATCTCAAACAATCGGTCCGCAACCGTGACCTCAAGCAATTTTGCGTCCTCGTAGCCTTGTTCCACTTTGATTCCTGCGACGACAATGGCAGCGTCTTCGCCCAGTTTTAACTGTGCGGCCAGCGCATATTCGCAGCGTCCGGTTAATGTTTCACCTTCACGGATTTCAAAGTGACCGTGTTCGTCACGAAAGATCCTGCTACTGGGATCAGAAGCGTTTTTCGATACATCTAGAAGTGATGCGGACACAGTGCGGATAGTCTGATCTACCTCGGCTTCGACACCAAGCATGCTCCAGCCGAGTTTCAAAGCCAGTCCGAGGCTACCAGCATGAACCTTTTGCCACTCACTGCGAAAGCTAAGCCTTGGCCTCGCGGGTAGCTCGGCATCAAAGGCCAAGTTATCAACGGTAAATTCAAGATCGTTGAGACGTGCTGCGTCACCCTTTACGAGTGAGCTTGGTTGGTCACCGCAACCTACGGTGCTTGTAACTGCTACAGCTAGAATCAAGTGCTTGAGCATGCGCCACCCTTGTCGACAACGTCCGTTAACTTTGCTGCACCGCTGCAATTGGCTGGCGCGCAGTATAGGGCGAACAGGACTGGGGGCGGAACATGGCTTTGGTTAAAATCTGGTTAATTATGAAATATATTATTAATGTCAGGTCCTTAACCACCTGTGATATGGCCGAAGACCGCTGGCCCTGGTGGCTCTACAAGCAAAACGTAGTCACGGAGAAGCATCAGAAACATATGCCCGATATCTGCGGCAGTGCGAAGTTCATGGCAGTTTTTTGAGTCAAGAGACTATCATCAGAATCAAAAGGGAACTAACGCTTACGACGTCTATAGATCTCATGAGGTTCGCAGCCCAACTTACCGAAAACGTCCTCTTCGAGTAAAGGTGTCAATGGATCTGCATCCGGATTGAAAACTAGGTACGGATTTTTACTGCCTCTAGCTAGGTAGTAAAAAGCTGCGTCAAAAACCAATCGATTTAGTAGGCGGAAATTTTTGCAGAATGAAACGATATGAAATTCCCGGTTTTGCTCACATATTTTGATCAAAATGGGTAACTGTGATGGATCGATGTCGCCGAGTAGACCGCGTGCTTCGATGCCATACCAAGAGAGTTCATCACTATCCGTAATTCGTTGGACGAGCCGGTGAAAGGCGTCATGCCTAAAGATTAGCTCGATGCGGTTTGGGTTTGCGGTGCCGGCCATTGGAATGCCTCAGAAAGTTACCCACGCAGAGCTATCGGTAACTCAACATAGGAATTTAGGTGAGGTTGAATTCCTTGTTAGTAGCGATCATTTTGTAGTGAAAAATCATGTGCTTATGGTTGTGGTTTTAGTTTCAACCAAATTTGCTGAGACCAACTGCAAGGTTCGGCACCATTGTCGACAACTTCCTCTAACTTTGCTACACCGCTGCAATTGGCTGGCGCGAACTATAGGACGACTCGTAGACGAGGTGGACCATGGCTTTGATTACAATCTGGTTAATTGCGCAATCACTCCTTACTTATACCGCCGTTGCTGCCCCCGAATCGGCCGTCTGCGATCGCTGGCCGCAACCCAAGCTGGCCCTAGAGGATACTCTGTGCGTGACGCTGCGTCCGATGGACGACACCATCCCGCTCTATCATCAGCGCTTGGGCGGTGACGAGTTTTGGTTTCGCTTTGATGATCAGGGTTTGGCCTTGGTGGTGGACGGTCAGAAATCTTTGGATGCACTCGCCAACAATCCTGCTAGACAGGCGGTGCTGCTAAGCGTCCTAAACAAAAATCGCTTAGATCTATGGCACCAGGATGCGCTTTACTGGGCCAAGTGGCTCGCAGAGAGCAACTGGTAACGATATTCTAGTGCGCCTCAACCAAGTGGCTCAGGAACAGGCAATCCCAGCCCATGCTGTTTCGCCAGGCTTGCTCCGTAGTGTCGCGCTCCCACGACCACTGGTTGCGAGCGGTTGAGGCGTCACCGATGACTGGGCATAGCGTGTCCACTCTCATTTCTAGCTCAGGACTTGCGCCCTGGGCTAGGTAAGCGAAGAAGGGATTCTCCGGTTGTCTTTCGTAAAGTAAGGCCGTTGCTTTAGTTACGGCAGATGATTCGGCTCCAACGCGCTTTTTCAGCAGTGCTTCGACTCCAAGTAGGTGCAGCTGAAATCCGACAGGCGAGTGTTCTGCTTGCGTGGGTAGCACCAGATCGTCACTGCCGGCGGAGAGGCGCATTTCCGTCGATCTGGGTAGTCCCAGATGATCCCAGACTCGGGCCATGATCGCCCAGTTGCCGGGTGTCATGGCGCAGCGAAAGTCTTTATCATCGCGGCAGAAGCGATGCACCCCAGGTGCGAGGCATTTACCTCGTGGACCTTTGACGCCGCAGCTGCGGTTTGCATGGATCCAGCTTAGCCACCTTTCGGCAGCTGCGGAGTCACGAGTTGTCGCTAAATATAGTAAAACGCCCATCGCCATGTCGCGAGAGAAGGAGTTGGGCTGGCCTAGGTTGCCAGATGTACGTCTCGGTGACCGCCACCACTGGCCATCTGGTCCCTGAGCGTCTCTGACTAAGTCGCAACCCTTGGACTCACCGCCCGCGCAAATGAGGCCGCCAAACAAGGTCATGTCACCGTCATCACAGTCAGCTTTGGATGGATAACCCGCACAGGTGGGAGCTAAATTGCGCCAATGCGCTCTGGCACTGTCGCTGCTCAGGGTACGACTGGAGTCGTGACGCCCGCAGCTAGTTACAGCTTGGCTGATGATGCTAGTCAGTACGAACACTAACAATAGTTTACGCACTTGATCTTTTACCCAGTCAGTTAACTACTACCGATTGCAGCGATGCCCAGGACGCATATAAGCCCCGCATTTGGGGCAGAGGTCGATGACGCGTTTTTCCTCTTCAGTAGGCCTTGATGTTGGCCAGCGAAATTGATTTTGGTTCTGCTGCTGGGGGTTTTGCCCCATCAAGTTCCGAATCTTGCGAGTAATAAAGCGGTACGCGAGTACTGCCAAAATGATTGGCATTAAACTTCGCAGAAGTGGAACCAGCGAAGCCATCCCGCCGCGGGTTGATAGAAGTGCAACCGCAATAACGGCCAGTGCTGCCACCGACCACTTGTTATCTTTCATCATGAGACGTCGACTCCACCACAAAGAACATCTATCCAACTAGCACCGACTGCGCTCCGTCGCTAGTGATCTTAGGTCGAGTACGCCATCCGACTAATCCAGCCAATACCAAAAGCAAGCCGGCGACAACGCTGCCAACAATCCAGAGACGTGCTCGGCCCTCTGGAAGACCGTAGACATCAATAGTTACCGTTTCACCAGCTGCTAAAGGACCATTGCTGTGCCACGGCACATACTGGGGATCGGGAGCCTGGCTGCTATCGGCTGGGGCGAAGCGCGCAGACTCGATACTAACGGAACTGCCTCTAGGCACCAGGACAATCATGCTCTCGATGGTAGCTTCGGGCTTAAAGGTCAGTGTGGTATGGCCAAAGCTGGCTGGCACCTTAAAGTCGATCCCAAGTAAGTTAACGCCAGGTTGCACGCTCTTCTCGACGATCAGATTGCCGGATGAGGCAAGTGACACTTCGTTGGGCTCTAGGCCCTCCTGCGTCGCCCAATCGTCTTTTTCCAGTGGGAGCGTCACAGGTGTCTTGAAAGTTTCAGCAGTTTCACCAGAGTTTTGCAGTGCAAAAATGTAGCTCCCATACATGGTGTCGAGAGCTCCGCGCAAAATTAAAAGATGTTTAGGTGTTACATAAACTTCGGCTTTAAGCTGTTGCGCGCTACCAGATAAACCGAGGATTGCTAATGCTGTGACAACGATTGCGGACCGAAGTATTCTTATCATCAGACTCACTCAGCACCTCGGCTAGGCTGCGTATGCTGCAGAAAATCGAGACGACGCGCAGCATCGATGTAGCGATTGGTTAGAAAACTTTGGCGCTGCTCCCACGACGTGGCCGAGAGGTGGCCCGCTTTAAAAGCCTTTTCGTCGTCGACGTAACGCTTCAGCAGGGCCTCCTTGAGGGCGCCCAATTCAGTCGCTGAATTGATGGACGAACCAGCTTGCAGAAGGCCACCCGGCCCAAACCAAAATGGTGCCAACAGCACGGCAATAAGGATTATGCCAATAAAGACTGCCAGATAAATCATGTCTGCATCTCCTTTAGGCGGCCGTGCATCTCCTTGATGATGTCGTCGGCTGAGCGCACGCCTAGTGTATTCATGACGCGGCGCTTGCGCCAAACGAAGAACCACACGGCTGGTGGCCCCAGCAGCAAAATAGTCAGAGGCATCAGCCACGCGAGGACATTGAATCCGCGGGGCGGAGGTGAGCGCAAGATCCATGGGCCATAGCGCTCGGTAAAGTGCTGTAAGATCTCTTCGCGATTCTTACCCGCCTCTACTTGCTCCAGCACGATCTGTTTGATCTGCTGCGAAAAGCGAGCGTCGGACTCCAGGACGCTGAGGCCGGTACAAGTCGGACACCGCAGTGAACCTGCGACCTCATGGAAGAGTTCGCCCACAGGACCATCGCTAGGCCAGGCTTTCTTCAGGGCGTCTTCATCCACCGGTCCTGATTCACCAGCGATTAGCGTCGTTGCAACCGCTGTATTGACCAAGATTAAACTAAATATCTTTAGGATCCGTGAAAACTGTATCGTCATCATATGAGTCCAGCTCCTCAAATCGCCGCTCGGATGGCGTCCCGACTCTTGTTGCCACGGTAACGGTCAAACATAGCGATCAGACCGCCAATGACCATGACAAAAGCTGCGATCCACACAAAACGCACCGTCGGGTTGATATGGAGTTCAAAGGTCGCCTTGCGTCCGTTTTCCCGGTCGAAATCCGAAAGCGTGACGTAGAGGTCGTGCCAGAAGGTCGACATCAGCGCTACCTCGTGATTGAGGTTGGACGAAGTGGGGTAGCGACTACGAGCAGGCTTAATTGCACCAATCGGTGCTCCGGCGCGGCTCACGTCAAGAGCGCCTTGGTATAGAGTGGCGTTGTCTTTCTGCACTTCTCTGATCTCATCGAAGCGGAGTTGGTAACCGTAAAAGTCGATCGTTTCCCCTGACGTGAGGGTGGCGATCTTCTGTAGCCCACGGTAGTTGCCGAGGAAGCCGGCAATGGCGATCAGCAAGCCGATGTGAGCCAGGTAGCCGCCAAAATAAGCCAGGTTGCGGCTGAAAAAGAGTCCGAGGTTAAAACGCAGGTCCTGCAGCCGCTGCCACAGGTCTCCAGTTAAACAAGCTGTCGACCAGGCGCACAGGAACAGCCCCACCAGCTGGGCCCCGAGGTTAAAAGGCTTCTTGGTACTCATCACATCGCCACCAATCACCAGAGCGGCGGTGAGGGGCACGGCCACAGCCGCCGCGATCGCCATCAGTTTTGGCCCACCTGGCATCTTGCTAGTCTGGTAGCGCATCATGTTGCCCAAGGCGATGGCAACCACCAGCCCGAGGCCAATCCAAGGCGCAAAAGTATTAAAATAGGGAGCCTGGACCGTGGTCCGCTCACCAGTGATTGCCTCCGACACGATTGGATACAACGTCCCTACGCAGACGATGGCTGCCAGCGTCAGTAGTAAGAACTGTGTGATGACCAGCGCTGACTCTTTGGAGACTCCCCAGGCTTTATCAGCTTCAGGAGGCAAGATGGACGGTGCACGGAAGCCGTAGATTACAGCCACCACAAGTAGCATCCCTGCTAAAAAGGCCAGGTAGTTGGGGCCGATCGGCGACTCGGCAAAGGAATGCACCGAACTAATCACCCCCGACCGGGTGATGAAGGTACCAAAAAAGCTGAAAAAGAAGGCCAAAAACGCCAAAATCAAAGTCAGGCGCTTGAGATGACCCAGCTTGTCCTGGACTACTAGCGAGTGAAGTAGAGCCGTGCAGAAAAGCCAGGGTATGAAACTCGAGTTTTCGACCGGATCCCAGGCCCAGTAGCCGGACCAGCCGAGCTCCACGTAAGCCCAGTGGCCCCCGAGTATGATGCCCGCCGTCAGGGCGCACCATGCATAGAGAGTCCAGCGTCGAGTTGTCTTGAGCCAGCCCTCGGTGATGTCACCGTAGCAAAGTGCCGCTACGCTGTAGGCCGCCGGAATCGCCAAGGCGGTATATCCAGTGAATAGGGTAGGCGGATGAATTGCCATATATGGGTTCTGCAGCAGGGTATTCATACCCTGGCCATCGGGACGGGCTGGAAACAGCCGCAAAAATGGATCCGAGTGGCTAAGCAGCAGATAAAACATCCAACCAAGCACCGCTTGGATGCTCGCCGACACATAAGGCATGATGTGCTCGTTGTCCTTACTGTAGGTCCACAGCGCAATCGTGCCGTAGCTACAAAGAAGCAGCGTCCAAAGAAAGTGAGAGCCTTCAAGTGACGACCAGAATGCGGTCAGCGTGTACACCTGCGGCAAGTCGTTACTCGACGTCTTGAAGATGTAAGCTACTGAATAATCCCGATTGAAAAACATATACCACAGCATGATTGCAGCGCTCACCGACATCGCGCAGCTTGCTGTGAGCGCCAGACGCGACGAGCGGTATAGCCGCCGATGGCGCCAAACTGCCGCCAGAACCGCCGAAACTACACCGTAGCAAGTGCTGATGAGACACATCAGCAGTAAGTAAAAGCCTAAATCCGCGAGCATCCGAGCGTTTCCTCCACCACAAGCACTACAAGTGAGACTTGCCAGGTGGCCTGGCTTTCCGGTAACTGAGGGGGCTGAAATGGGCGCGGCAACTCTGGGTGTTGCGCGATCCAGCGGCAAGCAGCACTGCCGTAAAACACAAGGCAAATCATGGCCAGCGTATACGTTAAAACTCTCGGATGCAAGGTCAATACTTTCGACGGTCATGCCCTGGAAAACCAATTCAGAGCGAGGGGTTACGAACTCGTTTCAGACCCCTCTGGAGCCGACGTCACCGTCGTCAATACCTGCAGTGTTACCGCCAATGCTGAACGTGAGGCGCGCTACCTGGCGCGTCGCCTTAAGCGCGAATCACCCGACACGATGCTAGTCTTCACCGGCTGCTATGCGCAAACCGACTCGGCTCGCCTAGTCGCCATGGACGAGATCGACTTAGTCGTCCCCAATGTGGCCAAGGAGCGCTTGGTCGAGACCGTTGCTGCCGGTATGGATTCCAAGCGGGCTGGCGCGACACCAGCTAAGCTTCCGGACGGGATCGCCGCCGTTGCAGCAAATAAACAGACTCATTTTAAGTCCTCAGTGACTCTATTTGACAAGGCCAGCTCGGAGCAGACGCGAGCCTTCGTCAAGGTCCAAGATGGTTGTAATGGTTTCTGCACCTACTGTCTGATTCCCTATGCCCGTGGGGCTAGCCGCAGCGTGCCGAAGGACCAGGTCCTGGCCGAGTGTGAGCGCCTGGTGGGTGAGGGGGTATCTGAAATCGTCCTGACTGGTATTCATATCGGTGACTATGGGCGGGATTTAGTCGCGGCTGAGATTGAGGCCGACCCTATTGTCGGCTTGGTGCAGGACATCCTGGCTGTCGCTAAGCCAAAACGCCTGCGGATCTCATCGCTAGAACCTGCCGAGCTATCACCGGGTCTGGTCGATGCTTTGGCGGCAAGGCGCGAGCAAGTTTGTGACCATCTGCACTTACCGCTTCAGTCAGGATCCGAGAGGATCTTGAAACTGATGCGTCGTACCTATGACCGCGCCGGATACGCCGACGCTGTGTATAGGTTCCGCGCCAAGTTCCCAGACGGCTGTGTCGGAGCAGATGTGATCCCTGGTTTTCCCGGGGAGTCCGACGACGACTTTGCTGCCACGGTTGAGCTGATCCGTAGCCTGGAACTCAGCTACCTCCATGTATTTCCGTACTCTCAGCGCCCAAACACAGCTGCAGTCCGCATGCCGGGGCACCTCCCCGCGGACGTCATTAAGGCCAGAGCGGCCGAACTCAGGCGTCTGTCCGATGAGCTGGCGGCTAACTACGCGCGCAAATTCATCGGTCGTACATTGCCGGTCCTTTGGGAGAAAGATGTCGACGACCAGGGGCGAAGACTTGGCCATACCCCTAACTACCTGTCAGTAGCAGGAGATGCCTCCAAGGCGGACCCCGGTTGCATATCTTTTGTGCAATTGAAGGGGTTGATTAGCCCAACACGGCTACTCGGTCGCTCCTTGCACTGAGCAAAGATGCACGCAATCTCGGTGACTTACAGTTCAGGCTAGATAAGGCTTTGCGGGTAATCAAGGGGTTACAGGTCTGGTCGTGCAAACTCCTGCCAGTCTGGTAAACTCATCCTTGGTGGTCCCGGCAAGCCGCACTCCGTAGCGGTTCACAACCTGGACTCTGAGGCTGGGCCGCTGGCTTTCGTCTCAGGAAAGAAACAACAACTCTTTTCACCAAGGTTTATCTTCTCCGCATGGGGGGCCCGTCTTTTTAGGCGGGCTTCTATTTTTTTAGCGCCAGCCACCGAGTGCCAACACTCTAGCACCGCTCAAAATGAGTTCCGGTTTATAGCTGCCGCCCAGACGTGAGGCCAGCTGTTGTCCCCATCCACCAGTGACGACGATGCCACCGGCAAGCTCGGCCATACGCTCCTGCCTTTGCAGCCGCTGTCGCACCTCATTCACGGCGCCTACCGTCATCTGTATTACCGCGCTCAGCATGGCACTGCGGGTGTCGCGGCCTAAATTAAGTCTAAGTGACTCTGTAGTTAGTTCTGTTTCTGGGTCGATGTTTGGCAGTAGGCTAGCGGCTTGGTGTAGGCTACCTAGCGCTAATTTGATGCCTGGCAGGATTAGGCCTCCCAGGTGTCGCCCTCCTGCTGTAACAGCATCCACGGTAGTTGCGGTGCCAGCCGCAATCACAATGCCGTAATGATCACCTTGGCGACGCTCGCCGTCATTCAAACTCGCAAGCCAGCCCTCAATCGCACTAAGCCTGTCGATGCCTAGGTCTTTGAGCGCGTAACCATTGCCCCGTCGTCGCACTGGCCGCTTCTTAACCACGACGACCGGCCAACCAAGCGCCGACGCTAGCTGCATCAAGAGCTTTGTGCGTTCTGGCCGGACCGAAGTTATGTGGAGCGGGACAGCGACCCCATCGACGTGTTGACGCAGTTTGATCAGCGTTTGCCGTAGGGAGGTCTCGTCAGGCTCATGTAGCACGTGATCAATCCAGGCGGCAGACTCGTTGCGTGCATCGCTGAAGTAGGCCAGCTTGGTGGCCGTGTTGCCGATATCCACTATGGCTAGTTCTCTGGGCTCAGCCGACTGAAGCGCCCAACGCCAACCGTGGTCGGCGTGACTCAGAGCTATCGCCGATTCCCCTGATGCTACTGATTCCCCTGATTCTACTGATTCCGTTGATTCAAGTGCGTGTAGGAGCTGAGTACCATCGTCCCTCATGATGTCCAAGCGCGCAAACCTGCGCTCGCTACCTAAGCCGTGATAAAAGATTTCATCAGGATTCACGGCGTATTCGCTGTAAGCGGCAACGACACGCTCGCCTGGAAGTTCATTCCAAAGGGGCATAAAACCGCGTGCAAACCTATGGGCAACGTCCGCCACTTCGAGGCTGTGGCCTAGTAGACTGTGCAGGGCAACTGCCTGATAGTCACCATCCTTTAGGTTAGGGGCGTGGTTAAGATTTAGACCGATCCCTATTAAGAGTTCTCCAAACCTAGATCCGTTTAGGCTGGTTTCGACTAAGATTCCGCCTAGCTTGCTGCCACCAAACAAGATATCGTTTGGCCATTTGAGGGTGATCCTCAGTCCAAACTCTCGTTCAATGAATCGTGCAAGAACGACTCCGGCTTTTAATGGCAGTAGGCCATGATGCTCTGCACCAAGGTCGGGTGGGGGCAGCGCGATTGTCACGTAAAGATTACCTCGGGGACTCTGCCACTCGTGACCGTGTCGTCCCCGACCTCCAGATTGTTCTTCCGCCCAGACTATAAAAGGGGCGTTATTGGGAGCGGCCGATTTTTGCTCATTATTGATCCTACGTAGCAACTCCGCAGCGTAGCGAGAGGTGGAATCAATCGTCTTAAGATGCACTACTGGTAAGTCAGACATCGGCAAATCGATCCCTAGCAAATTGACCCAATGAGACCGTTTTTGGTCGTCACAGATCAAATAAAAGACTTAGGTCTGACCAGCGCGCGGAATGAATAATGGCACCGGTCGAAATAAAGTCGACACCGGTCAATGCGATCTCACGCACGGTGTCGAGCCGCACGTTACCAGAGGCTTCAAGACGCGCACGTCCGCGCACGGTTCGCACCGCCATCGCCATTTCCGCCACTGACATGTTGTCTAGCATGATGAGATCGGCACCCGCATCCAGAGCCTCTTGCACCTCGTTAAGATTGGTCGTCTCGACCTCAATCTTCAGCGTTGGCGGCAAACTTTCCAATAGCCGGCTCACAGCTTGGCTGATACCGCCAGCTGCGCGAATGTGATTTTCCTTCACGATGACACCGTCTGTGAGGCACATCCGGTGATTGCGTGCCCCACCGATCACGGTCGCTGATTTTTCCAAAAGACGCATACCGGGAGTGGTCTTGCGTGTGTCAAGGAGTTGAGTTTTAGTGCCGGCTAGCTGTTTCACGAACTCTCTGGTTAGTGTCGCGATGCCGCACATACGCCCCATAAAGTTGAGTGCTACGCGTTCACCCTTCAGTATCGACCGAGCTGACCCGGAGATTTCGATCATTAATTCGCCACGGGTTAGCTGATCACCGCTCTTTGCCTTGACGTCTACTGTAAGCGTTGGATCGACGAGCTTGAAAACAGCCTCGGCGACTTCCACTCCGGCTGCGACGGTAGGCTCTTTGGCTATGATGCGAGCTCTAGCTTGCGTGTCGGCAGCGACGCAAATATCCGTAGTCCAATCGCCGAACCCCCAGTCCTCCTCAAGAGCACGAGTGATCATCGGGGTTAATTGAATTGCATGAATCGGCGCCATAGACCATCCTCCGGACTAGGGGCGGATCCTCGTCCAAGCGGCTTCAATTGTCAACGAGGTGCCGTGCTTTCTCGTCGGCTAGGCGTCGCAGTTCCGAGGTTAGGACCTCGCGGGCCAGACTTTTGAAGTGGCGCTCGCAGTAATCTTCGACTGCTTGTCTAACCCAGGTTGGCAGCTGTGCCATGGTAATCTGGCTAAGGTTGGCGCTCGTGGTTCCCTCACCACCGAAGGCAAATTCAGTTTTTGTTGCTAGATTTTCAGCTGGTGGTGGTG
>OMIY01000412.1 GCA_900299215.1 bacterium
AAGTGCATAGGTATGATACAGAATTCTTAGGTTTTCTGTTGGTTGCTGAAAATTGCGGTATGAGTGATGCTTAATCCGATACCTTAACTTCCAACCAAACCCTATCGTAGAGAGGCGTCGCGTCGCCGAGATCATTCAACATCTCGCAATGTTGAATACTTGAGTCGGACGGAAACAAGATCGGATGACGCCTTAGCTCAGCAGGCAGATAGGCATCGGCTCCTTTGACGATAGGTCCGTAGTACATACGTTGAACGAAGTCAGCATTGACCTTTGCCTGATAGAAGAAGTTGATGAACGCATAGGCGGCATCAATATGCTTGGCTCCTTTGGGGATCACCATATTATCCAAGGCGATGACACTTCCTTCCTTGGGAATAACAAAATTAATAGGTTTACCGCTATCCCGTGCCGCAACCATAGTTTCACCCGAATACATATTAGCCATGACGACTTCGCCCGTGGTGATGAGTGTACTCGGAAAGGCGTTGAAGGCTTTTAGATTTTTTTTGGCTGCGATCAGTGTTGACTTCGCTTGTGTGAGCTCACTTGGATTTTTAGTATTAACACTATACCCGTCTAGCTTGAGTGCCACAGCTAAGGCTTCGCGCACGTCGTCCATTATGGATACGCGACCGCGGACCTTTTGATTTCGAAGCAGGTCGTTCCAGCTGGTGACCGGATCCTTATAAGCCTTTGTGTTGACTGCGATGCCGCTTACCGCCCAGGAGAAGGGGACAGACCATTCGTTGTGTGGGTCGTAAGAGCGACCTAGAAATCTCGGGTCTACATCGCCCAGTCGACTGATACGCCGTATGTCTAGGCGCTGAAGCAATCCCAGTTTGATCATCGCGCTGACCATGTAGTCAGATGGCACGATCAAGTCGTAACCGGTGGCTCCTGCCTGAAGTTTGGCTAGTAGTTCCTCGTTTGAAGCATAATTTGACTCGCGGACCTCAATCCCTGTCTGGTTGGTGAAGTCTCTGAGCATAGCGGGTGAGGTGTAATCTGCCCAAATATATAGATTTAGTACCGAGGCGTCAGCAGTGCTGCGAAGCCCACTAGCCTGGGCATCAGGCCGTTTTTTAAAGATTGTGCAAGATACCGTCATCAGCATGAGTGCTGCGGTCAGCGGGACGAATCTCAGGTAAGTTCTCATAGGAAAGTTTTCAGATAAAGTGTACGAACTGCCCGTAACTAGGTACCCTAACCGGTAGCATTATGTTAGCTAAATCAACTGGTCATGGCCATGCTCAGTATTCGACAAATTTCTAAACGATTTGGCGCCCACAACGCTTTAAGAGATGCCTCGCTTGATCTAGGGAGTGGTGAGTTTTTCTCCATCCTTGGCCCAAGTGGCTGTGGCAAGTCCACATTGTTAAGAATTCTTGGAGGCTTTGAGGCACCGGACTCCGGGTCCATTTGCTTGGATGGCAAAGACATCACGAGGCTTTTGCCGAGCGAGCGGCCCACCAACATGGTGTTCCAGCGGTATGCGCTTTTTCCGCATCTGAGTGTGGCGGAAAACGTCGGCTTCAGTCTCAGTTTACAAAAAAAAGTTACAGCCAGTGACAGACGACGTCGTATCGACGAGGCTCTGGCGCTCGTGGCGATGGATGGACTAGGTGAGCGCAGTGTGCAATCGCTATCCGGGGGGCAACAGCAGCGAGTCGCTTTGGCTCGAGCTATCATCTGTCGACCACGCGTCTTGCTACTCGATGAACCCCTGAGCGCGCTGGATTTGCAATTACGGCTACGAATGCAGGTCGAGTTGAGAGCGCTGCAGCGCCGCCTCGGAATGACCTTTGTGTTTGTGACCCACGATCAAGGTGAGGCCCTCAGTATGTCTGACCGGATGGCCGTCATTAATGGCGGCCATATCGAGCAGGTTGGTACTCCGTCCGCGCTTTACGATCGACCGGCTACCGACTTTGTGGCTTCCTTTCTTGGGACCATGAACCGAGTGCCTGTGCAGTTTCACGCTCCCTGTGAGCATTCAGCGAACCACGTTTGGGTCGAGTTGACTGGCGGGCAAAGGTTGAGGGCTAGGTGGTCCGAGGGCACAACTATGCCGCCATCAGGCGCTCTAGTCTCGATGTTAGTTAGGCCGGAAAAAATGGGTATACGCGAAGATTGTCACGGAAGCACTCCGCGGATGACCGAGGCAGGTGACGAGCTCACCCTGTCGTGTCGGGTGGCTGACATGGCTTTTCATGGCGCCACTACGCAGATAACTGGTCAACTCCACGATGTAGACATTTCTGTGACGGCAACGCATTTAAATCGCGACGGTTTACCTGTAGGGCTTGGTCAGGGTTCAAGAGTGCGATTAGTCGTCAAAACTGAACACATTCTGATTGCACCAGATAACGCGAGGAATTGAGGCTTGGGACGCTCTTCGCGCATTTTTCTCGTCCCTTTGGTCACATGGCTTGGCCTCTTTCTCGTCGGCCCACTTTTGATGGTGGCTGTTTATAGTTTTTTAGAACGAGGACCATACGGAGACGTGATCTGGCAGCCGACTTTGGCTAATTATACGAGAGCACTTGATCCTCTTTATTTGCGTATATACAGCAAGAGCTTGGTATTGGCGACGTCAACCACCGCCGTATGCGCCGTACTGGGGTTGCCTCTTGCCTACACCATAGCAACTGCGCCAAAGAGGTGGCAGCCTGGTTTGCTCGGGCTTCTGATGGTGCCCTTTCTCACTAATTTCGTCGTGAGAGTTTATGCGATCAGGCTGATTCTAGCAGCAGAAGGGCCCATTAATCTGGGGCTCCTTTCACTCGGGCTTATTACCGAGCCAATTATGATGACAGATTCGACCATGGCAGTGGCTTTGGGAATGGTCACTAATTATCTGCCGTTTATGGTTTTGCCGATCTACGTGGTCTTTGAAAAATTCGATTTCGCAATGATCGAAGCTGCCAAAGACCTTGGAGCCAAAGGATGGCCCGTATTCAGCCGCGTGATTTTGCCACTGGCGAAACCGGGACTTCTGTCAGGCCTGAGTTTGGTGTTCGTGCCTGTTCTTGGTGAGTATATGATTCCCGATTTGCTAGGCGGCGCTAAAACGCTGATGCTTGGGGGCTTGATCACGGAGCAGTTTTTGCGTGTGCGAGATTGGCCTTTTGGTTCAGCCCTGGCAATGATTTTAGTCACAGCAATGATGTTTGTGATGTGGCTACAGCATCGGTATCGTGGCATCGAGGCCAGGCGTGGAGATGGAGGGCGCATTGGCTACAGTCGAACTTAAAAGGCGCCCGCGCCCACATGCGATAGCCTATCTGATCTCGCTTGTTTGCTATGGACTGATGCTTTTGCCATTAGTAGCGATTATATTTTATTCGTTTCTTGCCCCTGGTGATGCCAGCGATGCTAGTCAATGGTCGTTCACCTGGGATTGGTACCAAGCTTTAAGTCACGACGAAAGTATCCTTGAAGCTCTCACGACAAGTCTCATTGTGGCTGTGGTTGCGAGCTTGGGATCAACGAGTATTGGCCTCTTAGGTGCGCTTGCGCTACATAGATCCCAGTTTAGTAGAAGCGAACTCGTCAGTGGACTGGCTACCCTGCCTTTAGCCTTACCCGAACTTGTTCTCGGTTTAGCATCGGTGATTTGGTTCGGAACTATTGGACTAAGCCTCGGAATTAACAGCGTGATCATAGGTCATATCACATTGACGACCGCCTACGTCGTGACAGTAATCAATGCTCGACTCACTGATTTTGATAGCGCGGTAATTGACGCTGCCTCTGATCTCGGAGCCACACCTTGGCAAGTAGCTAGACGCGTGACGATACCTCTTTTGGCCCCAGCAATAGGCGCAGGGGCGATGATGGCCTTTACGCTATCTTTTGATGATTTCATGATTAGTTTTTTTACTGCGGGTGTGGATCACGACACACTGCCCATGCGCATCTACTCGATGATCCGATTCGGTATCAACCGCGAGATCTACGCCCTGTCGACAGTTCTGATCTTACTCACGATTACTGGGCTTGGGGTGAGCTCGTGGCTGAGGCGACGGTCCATTTAGTAATGGATTCAGTTAATTATCATAAAATTTTTAGGCATGGGAACGCAACGACAAGATCGAACTTGTGCTGCAAAACCGACGAGCTTACCGACGACCTCACCGACGTCGATGGGCGAATCGTAAAGCTGTCGCGCATGGCGAGAGCTAAGCTTAGCGAGTGGCTTTAACCTGTGGTAGGCTCTGACGCGACTTTTAACCCAGTTAGGATCTCTATCCCCATGATCAAAGAACAGCTCGAAACGCGCTCTGGCAGTAAATGTGAACTCTGTAGCTCCACTGAAGACCTAGTGGTCCATGACCTTAGACCAGCGATACCTGCAGCGTTAGAGTCGACCGTCCTAATCTGTAGCTCCTGCAGTGAAGCTGTAGCTCAGCCCGGGTCTAATCCAAACCATTGGCATTGCCTCAGAGAAAGTATCTGGAGCGAGCATGACGCTGTTAAAGTTCTTGCTTATCGGATTCTAAGCGCATTAGGTGATCATGCACTGGCACAGGATTTACTTGGGCAAATCTATTTGGATCCTGAGGTTGAGGCGTGGGCAAACGCTCGCACTGGACCTGCAGAAGAGTCAACGTTGAAGGTAGTGGACAGTAACGGCACCCAATTGGCTGAAGGTGACACAGTGACTTTGATCAAGGACTTAGAGGTCAAAGGTGCGAACTTTACGGCAAAGCGAGGCACCACTGTAAAGAACATAACGCTTACCGATGACCCTAAGTATGTCGAGGGTAAAGTAAACGGCATCCGCATTGTGCTGGTTGCCGCTTACCTGAAGAAAGCTTGACTTAGCCGATGACGCGGAACACGTGCGAGACCACGTTGTGAGCGGCCTTGACAGCGATAAATGGTGCGATCAGGATCGGTGCCGCGACTGCAGCCACTAAAGCTGCGGCCGGTGCTAAGATGGCTGCAACTAAAGCGCCTAGGCCGAAGAGGATCGGGAATATTCCCATCTTTTTCGCGGCGCGCACTTTTGCAAGTTCGTGTACGCGTTTTGCAAACTTGTTCCAATAGGCTGCAGCCTCTTTGTTACACTTTTTGCCGCCATGATCAACGAAGCCGGCTAGGTTTTCACTTAGGTAATCGGCGTCGGCTTCGCTCATGACGCCTGGCTTTTCTTTGAGCTTTTTCGCGAACTCGGCGCGAATGTCTAGGTAGGTCTTGCCGTTCTTGTCGACAGTACTCGTGATTTCAACCGGAGCACTAGGTGCCACGGTCGTGGTGGTTTCAGTGGTCGTTGTCACTACCGGTGTGCTGGCGATGGTTACAGTCTGAACCGCTGCTTCGGATTTTACAGTCTCAGCTGCGTTGATTTCAGCGGACTGATCAAGTACTTGCTTTGCGGTCGCTTCAGGATTGGCTACCGCTTGAGCGACTTTCTCGCCTACTTGGGCTTCATTAATAAGGTACACAGCGTCTTCGTCGGCTGCTTGGTTTTCGGTAACTTTTGCGGATCCGGTCGCACCATGGCGCACGTCTTTAGAACTGACGCTCGGTTGTCCACATGCAATTAGTCCAAGTACGACGCTGGTTAACGAGATTGATTTTACTAGTGATGCTACTTTCATGACGTCCCCTCTAATTTTTTTACCGTTCCTAGTTTAGATCTAACTGAGCGCAACCCAACGTAACTCCCCAGTTTGAACTCCGGGAGTTGTCTCTCGATATAGGTTTGAATCTCAATTGCGGCGAACTTATCGGCATTTCGGCAGAAAACTTTAGACAAAAGTTTATTGTTTTTTTATTTTCCAGCAATCTTGGCTACTTGGGGTTGCTGGTTGGCGATGGCGGACTCTTGAATGCAAATTGTCGAGATCCTGAGGGGCGCCTTAGCAAAAAAGATCAATAAAAACATAAATTTAATTAATAAACAAAGTCACCTTGGTCTACCGCGACTGACGCGTCTAATGCCGCGCTTTGGGCGCAGCGTAATCGGATAGCCACACTCAGAGCCTATGGTTGGTGGACGGCTGTGCCAAACGATCTCCTTTAAAATTTCATCTCCATACGATCTACCCCTGCCACCCACTTTATCAGCATGATGTTCTTGATAAAATTAATGCGAGTTGGCCACCCCTTAAGGCGCGACATTAAGTCTAAGCGCGAATTCAGTACCCTGAACTAGTGGCGGTGTGTTTACATTTCCACTCGTAGGGTGGGCCTCCAGAGCTACGGAACCGACCGTGAAATCACGGTAGTAAATCCCAGGAACGTTAACAGCACCTGCGGTAAAAGTGACTGCATTTATGCGATCGGTACATCCGGAGTCACGGTAATAAGAACCCGTCAGAGAGCTGGTGAGCAGAGATATCCGTATATCTCCGTAGGTGTTTTTGATTGGTGCTGTTTGACCCGTAGCACTTTCGTCAATTGCAATGTCCAGCGTCTGGCACTGACCAACTTTAACGCTGGCGCCAGTTGCAGGCGTAGAGAATTTAAGTCGAGGGAGTGGGGGAGGCGGCGTTGGTTTGGCGTGAACCACAATCGAAGCTGCTTGAATGCTGATGTTTTTTGCATTTTGCTTAGTCGTAACAGTAGCGCTTAGGGAATACATTGCTGTGATGTTTGCAGTGGATTCTTTGAAATAAAAGACATCCGTCTGCGATTTGCCAGCTGCTAAAGTCACATTAGTCATCGTATTGGCGCAGGCGCTATCCTGATAAAATTTACCAGTAACAGAACCTGAATTTAGGGTGATGGTTATACTTTCATCTAATTTAGCCGGATTTGTGGCATCAGATGGGTTCTTGATATCGCTTAACTTGACGTTGGCATCAGACAAGTTAAGGATCAAAGCAGTGCAGGGATTACCAGTGAATTCAATCTGAGGTGCTGTAGTAATATCGCCAAAGCTCAGATAGTGGCTGTAAAGAGGTAGCGGGTGCGGGAGGGGGGCGCAGGATAGGGCTAAAGCATCTAGACACATATTCGGTGGATTAGGTTCCCGGTGTAGTGGTGGCTGCGGATCTTGTTTAGGATTTTCTGGCTTATGCTCTCCGATGATTTGCTTGGTTCCTTTTTCGATGTTGCCACAACCAAATAGAGCTATGGTTAAGAGTGCAAGAGTCACCTGCGAAACGTTTAGGCCTGCTAACTGTTTCATCCCCTTTGTCCTCCTGTGTGTCAAAGCCCACGGTGCTGACCGTCGCATTGACCTGTTAGGAGACTTATCGGACTCCATAAGTGCGATTTTCAGCGCCCCTGGTCACTTTCCGTATACAGGTGTATTCTAGAGGTCATAACCCACGATAATCTCTAAACTCCAAGTATTGGTTGGACAACATGCGGATTTTGCATTTAGCCGTAATCGCAAGCTGTATTCTTAGTTTGTTGGGTTGTAAGTCGACCAATCAAAAGTCAATCCTTAGGGCTGACGGTGCCTCGTGGGACCTAGGCAATATGCCAAGTGCTACCTATACCGCTATCAAGAGTGCTTGCGAGCATCCGCTCGGAGCGGCGGACTTGGGGATCAGTAAAGAAGAGTGCTATCTGATCATAGCTGGTTCCGCTGTGCGTGAGTCGTCGTGGAACCCTGATAAATCCTGCGAAGCCTGGGGCAACCCTGGTGATCCGTGTTGCGGACTGACGCAGAGCCGCCGCATGGATGCTAAGGCCGTGGGGCTCACGTGTAATCCTCATGAATTCAATGCTAATGGCTACACTTGCAATGTACTCACTGGACTTCGCAACATCGGTTGCAAGGCTAGCAACGGCCAGGACTGTAAGCAGCATGGCAATGACGCTAGCCTCTATACCGGAGTGAAAAAACACCTCGGTTACAACACTGCAAATCTAAATTCATACGTTCAAGATATGAAGGCAATCTATAACCGGTCAGATATTCGCGCCAAATTTGGTATCGAAAGCAATGCGACGCGGTCTTGGGATGCAGTCTTTTATGGTTCGGCGGCTAACCGTCAGCAAAGCCAGTCGCAGGTGCAGACTAAAGAGCAGACTAAGGAGTCTGGTCAGGAACAATCTAAGCAGCAGGAACCAGATACAAGGTCCAATAGTACAAGGCAGAGCCAAGCATCCAAGGCTTCAGACACCGTCGATACCCCGATACCGAGTGGTAGTGAGCAGTGGGTTGATCCCTATTCCCAGGCTAAGTTTCCCTATTGTGCATCTACTAGCAGCGATCCTGATGGCGACGGCTGGGGCTGGGAGCAGGCGAAAAGCTGTAAGGTACGCGGGCGCTAAAGCTTGATGCGGTGATAATAGCCACCGTTATACGGAATGCCGCCTTCGCCAACGCGGTGATTGCCTGGGATTGGCTCCCAGCGGATTTGTTTACCACTCATGCCGAGGTGGGTGTCCGGTACCCAAGGGCCGACGAATAATTTAAACTCCAAGTCTTTAGCCAGAGTGCCATGATAGGTCCAACTTTTGGTCTTACCACTATACTTGAGCTTTTCGCCGCGCTGCCAATTGCCAAGTAGCTCGCCTTGACCGGCGATGTAGACGGCACGGTCAAAACCAACGTCATCCCCGACTTCTACACGCACTAGGTCCGTGGGCACGGTAAACGAGAGCTCGCGGGTGTCACGATTGACACTGAAAACTCGTTTCGGAACAAAGGCCGATCCGGATGATCCTTGAAGGATCGCACCTTCAAAGTAGTGCTCACCTAATTCGAGTTCCAGGTCCACACTGCCGGATGCAGATACCGTTAACGAGTGCTGACCTATCTGAGGTAGAAATTTAGTCTCAGGCCTGTCAAAAAATAAATACAAATCGGTTAGCGCGGGGCCTGGTTCGTAGCGACCATCGACTATCTTAAGGCGCTTGAAATTCAGCGTTAGCTTTTGCAAGTTTTTAGGATCATAGCAACCTGCCGTGCCATTGACTGGATTTATGCGGCAGGTTTTTCCTGCTGTACATGTACTTTCCTCGAGTTTGACCTCGTAACAATCATTGCGGCAGATTTTGATCGTATCTTCGCTGCAAACACCATGATTATAGCTAGTGTCACAAGCACTTTTGAATGACGGCTCTTTAACCCTAGAATCTAGTCCCAAGAAGTCTAAAAAGGTATCAATGCGCGTAGCGACTCCGTAGGATGAGCAGTTAGTGTCTCCGCAGGAAGTTACACCGACAAGTAAGGGTTCCCCGCTATCAGACATTTGCAAGTAAGCACCGCCCGAGTCTCCGTAGCAGGCACTTTTGCCCAACTCCTCAACACGGATCTTGGTCTCGCTGACGGCGGTTACGGTTAAGTCAGCCTCGCGTTTGATCCCGATTCCTGCCTCTTCCACGCTGGCTTCTGAGGGTTTTTTAGCGCGGCCGTAGCCAATGGTAGTGAGCTTCTTGCCAATCAGCGCAACGGGATCGAGAGACCTTACCACCCCCAAGGGAGGAAATGCTGCCTTAGAAGTTAGTTTAAC
>OMIY01000413.1 GCA_900299215.1 bacterium
CGATTTTTCCGAAGTAAATTATCGCAGGAGTTCCAGTACCTTGCGTCCTTGGATTAACTATCATCACCTGCTTTACTTCAAAACCATTGCCCTCGAAGGGGGCATTGCTAACGCGGCCAAGAAATTGCGCCTTGGGCAACCTACGCTGTCGACACAGCTCAAGCAGTTTGAGACCACACTTGGTCACGCGTTGTTTGATCGTTCAAAGCGCCAACTTCAGCTAACCGAAGCTGGCCGCTTGGTACTCGGGTACGCAACGGAGATTTTTAAGCTCGGCGACGAAATGTTGGATGCATTAAGCGACCGCCACGTCGCAGCCAAGCTCCAAGTTCAAGTCGGTGTGGCAGATGCGGTGCCCAAACACATTACTCTAGAACTTTTTCATCACGCACAAGCAAAGCAGGAATGCGTAGTTTCGTTAGCAGAGGGCCACACTAACGAACTTCTGCGTGAACTCCGCGCTCACCGCATCGACCTCGTTTTGTCCAATGATCCACCTCATGCCTCCGAGGGTGGTGGTATCTACGCTAAAAACATTGCACGTATGCCTGTGCTCGTGGTCGGTGCAAAAAAATACGCTTCGCTTAAATCGGGGTTCCCAGCATCATTGAATCAGCAGCCCCTTATAATGCCTGCGATACAAACTAAACTGCGGCACGCTATTGATCACTATTTCAAACTTAACGATATCACCCCCAATATTGTGGCTGAAGTACAAGATACCAGCTTACAGAAGTTGATGGCGGCTCACGGTGATGGCCTAATCGTCTTGGCAGCACCAGCCGCAACTGAATTAATTGGTAGCCGCGCTTTAGTTGAAATCGGGACCCTGCCAGACGTGTACGATGAGCTATGGCTTTTCGCAGGTAAAAGGCGTCTTGAAAATCCAATCGCTGCCAAGCTGATGAAGGAGTTTCGTGTCCGGTCCTGAATCAGGCTTATTTAAAAATTGCCAGAAGACCTAAAATCTCCAGCCTCTCACCTTAATTCAACAAGTTACCGTTTGCTTCAGAAGCCGACCACCCAGGGATCACTGGAGGTCCTGCCCAAAGTACCGATACCAGACGAGGGTCTATCGGACTACTTTAGGACTGATCATGGCGCGCTGGGACGGCAAAAGTTGGCTTACGCTGATTCGGACAGGAATCGCTGTACCCTTATTCGCGTTATTCTATTTTATAGCACCCGACCCATTGGCAAACAGTCACCGCGAATTCCCGATTGAAGTCACTCGAAGTATGAATAGCGGTCATTCTGTGACCGAAGCAATGTCATGGCCCACATCCTCATGGCACCCTATGACGGGCCCCTCTGTCACGCCCAGTAGCTCCGGAATCCATGAGATGTGGGCTCGTATCCGGATCCCGACTGTCAGATCAGGTGAGCCAGTACGACGCCTTGTTGCCGAGGTTGGCGTCGCTACGGCACGAGAAATTGACTTTTACCTAGCTACTGGCACGACAGTTATTGCTTCAAAAAACACCGGCATTAACGGTGCAGAGAAGCATAATCCAAGATCCTCAATGGCCTACGATTTCGCATTCAACGAAAGTGATGCGCAGAATCAGACTATCTACATACGCGTTGAGGGAACCGGATTTCTCATAGCACCCATGCAAGTTCGTGAGGAAGCAGATTACCTGCGATACCTTGGCATTCGCAATTTACTGGTCAATTTTTTACAAGGAATTTCATTTGGCATCTGTCTTTACCATCTGATTTTTGTTTTATTCTTGCGCAAGCTTTATCACATCTATTTTACCGCAGGACTTATCTGCGTTTCTTTGTTTTCGGCAATGCTCAACGGTATCCTGAGTGATCTTGGCCTCTACGATACTCATGCGGAGCTCATGCAAATTTCCATCTCCCTTTGTATCGCATCCATTGTTAGCTATGCTCTTTTTGCCAAGTCTTTTTTGAGTCTGGCCAAAAACTTACCCGCCTATAATCGCCGACTCAACATCACTCTCGGTTTGCTGACCGTAGGCCTCCTGGCACTGCCTTTCACGAACGGAGCAAAGGTCGTATTCTCCATTTCTGGGATTCTCACTTTTCTAATCATTGAAATCACCATTCGCACCATCCGCTTTGAGATGCTTCCGTCCATACAGCTGTTCAACCAAGCTATGCGCGGTCTGTTAGCTGGGACCACACTGACTGTGCTCTCATGGTTTGGCCTGATTCCGTCCAACACAGTCATTGACCGTTCCTACGTACTCGGCCAGATTTGGTCTGGAATCTTTTTATCAGCTGCTATTATCGCTCGCGCCAAGGAGCTCGAACACGGCAATCAGATCGTTCAAGATACGCTAAAAGGCATCGTCCCCAAAAACCGACTTAATTCTATGCTTAAAGACGCCTACCTTGGGCACTATAGCGCATCAGAATTAGCGGTCACTATTATGTTTATCGATATAGTTTCGTTCACTAAGTATGCTGAAAATAATCAAAACGATCTCGTCTACAAGGCCCTGTCAAGTCGCCTCGACGAAATCATCAAAATCGTCTTAAGCCATGGAGGCACGGTAGATCGATCATTAGGCGACGGCGTTCTGTGCTTTTTTGGCTACGAAAAAAGCGGATTTACCAACAAGCACGTAGTAAATGCACTCGATGCAGCGCGCGACATTCAGCGGCAGACTCTCAGTCATTACCAAACGTTCGATCCAAAATCATCGAACGAACACCCCAAATTACCGGTTCGTATCGGCATTCATACAGATTGGTCACCATTGGTAACGTTGGCAATCACGATCTTGTAGACTTTACCCTAGTTGGTAACGGCGTCAATTTCGCCGCCCGGCTTGAGACAGCATGCAACCCATTTAAGATTATGGTTAGTGAAGAAACCCGTGATTTACTCTTGAACAAAGGCATAGCTAAAGACGAGTTTCAGGAGATCTTTATTGCTGTCAAACACTCTGAAGATTTGATTAGAGCCTATGAGGTTGACCCACACAAAGGTAGTCAGGCATCACTCCGCGAAGCTACGGCGGTTTATCATGATTACCTAGGCCTTGTAGCTCGATCTCAGCGCCACCAGCTCCAGACTAACCAAGTGATTCATCTGGTCTCACGCTACGGCAGATTTCATGTAGTTGACCTTTCGATTGAAGGATTCCAGCTAAAAAGTGAAAACTTTCTGGCGCCAAATGCCAAGCTAACTGCTTCCATTGAAACCAATGATGACCACATCAATTCAAAGCTACGCAGTCTTCTATTAGACGAAATCACCGTAAATATACGCTGGAGTCGAAAGTCTGACGAAGGCTTTATTCATGGCGCTAGCACTGTGGGCGGTCACATAGAACAATCAAAGGTCTTATTCGAACTTTTGCTCTCTACCAATGCTCGTGACTCCAAGTTTACAAAAAGAGGAGATCATCATGCTGCATGATGCGAGCGTTCCAACTTCCAATAAGCCTAAAATTAGTTCACCTTTTTTATTTAATACTTTTTTTTCAATCGCACCATATATAGCTTTTTTTCTGCTGATTATCTACGATCCCACAGTCGAGTTAGAGCGTAAGCAAAGGTTTAAGGTGTCCATGCTGATACCGGAGATCGATATCGATTCCTTTCAAGAAGTTTACGACGCGCCTGATTCACAATGGCAGCCCAAGAAGTATATGCGGCTAGATGCTTCCTTACTTGACGATCACAAGGTTTGGCGGCGCATAGAGATTCCAGCCAGCGAAAACTCCCAGAACCAGCGCTTTACCGCTGAGTTTGACCTGCCTATGAACCGCAAATCAAGATTCGTACTTGTTGAAAATGGCACGATCATCGACGATCAAAGGTTCGATCATGATCGTCCCAATACCTCCAGCAATCACATGGATTTAGTCACAACTTTTAATTTCAAATCTGGATCGTTAAATCGCACGCTTTTTGTTTACCAAGACACGACGACTATAGCCGGTTCAGATGTGTCTATTCGCAGCGAACGTGATTTCATTGCATACTCTAGATTCCGCGAGGTTGCAGTTGGACTGCTCACGGGCATAGCCTTTGGCCTAGCACTTTACCATGTGTTTCTCGGCATTAAATTGCGTGAAAAGTTATACCTGTATTACGCAAATTGCCTCTCATTTTCACTGGTCGTTGTTGGCTATTTCTCAGGCTTACTGACTACCGCAGGCGAGGCTCTAGGATTCACTTTTTCAACCACAATCGTCTTAACACTTGAGTCCTTTATAGCTATCAATTCATCCTTTGCACTGTTCCAAGATCGGTTTTTAACTTTAGAAAATCGTGCCGACTTAAGCTCCAAGAAAATTTTGCGTTACCATATCCTATCTTCAATTGCGGCCGCAATGATTGTCCCTTTTATGCGCCCTTGCATCGGTACTCTCCTATCTATACTTGCAACCATACCATTTTGGGCCGTTCAACGATCAATGCTCTTAAAGAGTCGAAATGAAACTGTGGTCTTTCGACATCTAACCATTAATTCCATTTATATTTTTGGATTTATTGTCTCGCTTATTATTTTCACAAACTTAGTCGAGAGTTCGGCGCTGAAGATGTACATTTGTGAAATTGCTTCAGTTGGAACGTGTATCGCATTTTCGCCGTTTTTCGGTAAAAAGATTCGCGCTCTTGAGAATCAGCGTCGCGAACTAGTCGCTAAACTGACTCAACGTGGTTCTGATAAAGAGCTAGAGCCATCGACAAGCACTGATCGAGTCGATGGTGTCTTTGAGCAAGCGAGCGTCGCCATTCTTTTTGTCGACGTTGTTGCATTCTCACAGTTAGCCTCACCTCTACCGTCGCGCGTCGTATTTGAAGAATTGTCACAACTCATGAAAGTGATCTCGGAGATCGTGCAAAAACAAGGTGGCATCATCGACCGCTCACTCGGTGACGGCCTTCTTTGCTTTTTTTCCATCAATCCCACCGATGATTTCGGCGAGAACTCATTGCGAGCGTTTCGTGCTGCCTGCGAGATTCAGACTTTTATTGTGGATACTTTCAGTAAGTCGTCGCCTGAATCCAAGATGAATCTGGTCATGCCAGTTCGTATTGGCGTTCATAGTTCACAGGTCGTGATCGGTAACCTCGGTGGTGAGCAGAGAGTGGACTTCACCATGGTTGGAACCGGTGTCAACTTTGCTAGTCGCCTAGAGTCGGCCTGTACACCTTTTCGTATCATAGTTAGCCATTCATGCTTTGAGGATCTCAAGCATTTAGATCAGGACGTTAGTATGTTTGTGCCGATTGCGCTTTCGTTTAAACACCAGCGCGAGCTCATCGAGGCTTTTGAATACAACCCGCTAGCACATCGCGAAGATGACGTGCAGAAAGTTCGGCTCCGCTATTTCGGTCAATTGGGAATCGAAGCAAAGGAAACCAGAGTGCCAATCACAGAACCTGATGCACTAGTTCTGAAGTTCGGATCCGAAGAGCTTACGGTCACAGATATTTCCGTTAACGGAATGAAAGTGACCGGCCAAAGGCTATTTGGACAGCGTTCAATACTGCCAGTACGCCTGATGACCAAAGATCCGCTGCTAAACGACAAATTAGCCTCGAAGCTTCTAGACAAGTTTTCAGTCGAAGTGCGCTGGGGACGAGTCACAAAGAGTGGCTACGAACATGGACTAAAAATCCATGGCGGCAATCAGAAGCAGCGTCAGTACATTTTCTATGCCGTGTGCCAACGCTTCGGTTCGCAGACTACCTACAACGAGCCGACGCCGTTTGATCAGGCTTCCTGAACTTCATCACCTGAGACCATCGACCTCGACTTGCCATTGCGGATGGCCGTCACCGAGAAAATCAAAGATGTAGTGTTGTGGCAGCCCGTTTTCATCCAAGACCTCAAGCATGCCGTAGTGTCCATCACCGGCGAAATCCCAGCCGCGGAATCCCGTATAGGTTTCGGTGCTGCCATCGTCATAATGCCAATCGACATAGACGTCGGTTCTTGCCGGAAGATTGCTTTCGCTGACGACTGGGTCGCCAGAGCGCAGCGTGTAGTACTGGCGCAGAGGCTTTTGGGGCGGGGGTGTTGCCTTGACCTGTTCCTCGACCGGAGCAGGCCCCCCTGTGCAGGCGCTTGCAGCGCCGACGACGACCATGGTGCTGAGTAGAATGCCGCTTAAACTTAGTCGCATGGTATAGATAACCCGTGAAAGTTTCGTGGGATAGATATATGCTCTAGCCCTTTATCGGCTGGGGCCGATTAATATTGACAGTACGGCTGACCAGCGAGCGAGACAGCACCATGGAAGATCCTAAATATATTAGAAATTTTTGCATCATTGCACATATCGACCACGGTAAGTCGACGCTCGCCGACCGCCTGATTGAATTTACTGGCACCCTTTCTCAACGGGAGATGCGGGACCAGGTCCTCGACAGCATGGACATCGAGCGCGAGCGCGGCATCACCATCAAGGCCCAAACCTGCTCGATGAACTACAAGGCCAAAGATGGCCACACCTACCTCTTCAATTTGATTGATACCCCCGGCCACGTCGACTTTAGTTACGAAGTTTCACGCAGCCTGACGGCATGCGAGGGTGCCCTCGTCGTGGTCGATGCCAGCCAGGGCGTTGAAGCCCAGACTGTGGCTAATGTCAGCTTAGCCATGCAGGCCAACCTGACCCTGATACCGGTGATCAATAAAATCGATTTGCCGAGCGCAGACCCTGACAAAGTGAAGGCCGAGATTGAAGAAGAGCTGGCTATTGACGCCGGCGAAGCAGTGCTCGCCAGCGCGAAAACCCGAATTGGCATCCAGGACGTGCTCGAGGCAGTTGTGCAGAGAGTGCCGCCGCCGGAGC
>OMIY01000414.1 GCA_900299215.1 bacterium
CCGACGAATCCCAGAAAATCTGGCATCACAGCATCAATCTTCGGGGCATTACGGACCATCTGATTGTTGATACCGGTCATTCGCCGCACAATCGGTGGAATTGGCACCTCAGGATTGACCAAGGAATAGAACTTGTCGACGACCTTGCCGTCTTCATATCTGAGCGCGCAGATTTCGGTAATCCCATTGCGCTCGGGATTGCCACCTGTGGTCTCGATGTCAAAAACGATGAAGCGACCTTCGGCCAGCGGACGCTCGACTGTGGTCCTGATATGGCCACTGACTCGCGGGATATTTAGTAGCGCTCGCTTTTTACCGCCTGGACGTCGTTTATGGTGATGGCGTTTCTGGTCAGGGCGCTTAGGCTGATTCATGACACTCCGGTCTCATGGTTCGCTCTGCTGTATACTTGACGGCCGCAGTTCCAGGTGCCCAGCACATCACATGGTACATGCCAGCCGGCATAAGGGGTCCAACCGCACTTACTGACTACATCCTGTGTTACGATCGTGTACTCATCATCACCGATGATCACAAAGTCGGCATCGTTACCTGGAGCCAAGCGTCCTTTATGACGCCACCCAAGTAAGTTTGCTGGTGCAGAGGTAGCCATGGCCACAGCGCGGTCGAGCGACAAGCCAAAGCGTTTACTGCAGGCGATAAGCAGCTGGTAGTACAGCTCGACGCCAGGCACACCAGATGGTGAGTGGGCCACGTCAGCATATTTTTCCGCCAACGTGTGCGGCGCATGGTCAGTGGCAAAAATTTCTATCGCCCCTTGGGCAAAAAGTCTGCTGAGAGCCTCAACCTCTTCGGGAGAACGCAATGGTGGGTTCATCTTCACGAGTGGACCCAAGCGCTCGTAGTCTGCCGTGGAAAAAAGCAAGTGATGCGGTGCCACCTCACAGGTCACAGGTACCCCGCGTGCACGCGCCTCTGCAACCAGCTCGACTTCGACAGCAGTGCTAATATGCGCGATGTGGATGGGACGCCGGTAAGTTGTGCGCGCCCACTCGATAATCGTTCTAGTCGAGGCATGAGCAGCATCGCTGCTTCGAATGGCGGAATGAACGGCGAAAGCAGCATTACCGGTCTCGGTAAGCTGACGGCTGAATCGCTGATGATTGCAATCAATCGTGCACTGATCTTCGGAGTGAAAGACAACAACCTTCTCACCGTGGTCTGGAAGCACGCGCGCCAATGTCTCCAGGTCGTCGTAAAGCAACTCACCGGTGGTCCGGCCGTAAAACACCTTAAGACCACACAGTGGCAATTCCTGGTCGAGAAGTAGCGACCTAATCTCATTGATATTGCCCAGACCTACGCCGAGAAAGAACGCGTGCTCGAGCCCTGATGCCCTTGCTCTTTCAGCCTTCTCCATCACCGCCGACCTGGTCATCGTCGCTGGCAAGGTATTAGGCATGTCGGCGACAGCAATGACGCCACCTCGCCACGCCCCACGGGCCAGCGTATGCCAGTCCTCTTTGTGGGTCAGACCGGGGTCACGACTGTGAACGTGAACATCGATAGCAGCCGGCAGCACGGTCCTGCCCCCGGCATCCACTACGGTGCCTTGTGGAAGTGCCGCGAAGTCGCCAACCGACATCAAAGGAACAGTCGATTTATCCTGTTCTTTCAGATTGTTATGGATATTCTTAATGCTGACAATCCGGCCACCGTCGATATCCATATCGAACCAGTCACCGTTTGCTTGCCTTGCGTTTATAAGACGAACCATGGGCCTTTGAAGCTTCCTACGTCATGAGGTGCCACCATAACCTTAGACATTCATGGTGAGCAAGGTGTAAGACTACCGTATAAGCACCATCACGGCGTCAAGTTAAAGCGAGTTAAAGCCAGTTGGAGACGGAAAGGCCGCCTTGCCGAATGACCTTGGTTGAGGTAGGCAAAGCAGCATAGGAGGAATTCTCATGAGTGCTCAGGAAGCTTTACAACGAATCAAACAGGATATTGAGTCAAACCCAGTCTGTCTTTTCATGAAGGGCACCCCCGATGCGCCCCAGTGTGGTTTTTCCGCACAGGTCGTGCACATACTGAACTCATACGGAGTCAAGTACCACGCGGTCAACGTGCTGGCCGACTGGGATATCCGTGAAGGCATCAAGCAATATACGAACTGGCCAACAATTCCGCAGCTCTATGTAAACGGTAAGTTTATCGGCGGCTGCGATATCACAGCTGAACTTCACCGCAAGGGTCAGTTGGCAGAAGTCTTGGGCTCTGTGCAAAAATAATCAAGATCAACTTTCAGGGAGGATCTCCGACGTGGCTGTCGATTCGAAGCATTTCACCAACGTAGTCCACGCCGGAGCCCAACCTGAGGCTGTCACCGGCGCCATCATGCCGCCCATTTTCATGACCTCGACCTACGTCCAAGAGGAGCCAGGGGTCCACAAGGGCTACGACTACTCGCGCGCCGACAATCCCACGCGAGCGGCTTACGAGAGGGCACTGGCAACGATCGAGTCGGCGAAATACGGCCTGGCGTTTTCCTCTGGACTCGCCGCCGAGCAGGCCATCGTTCAACTGCTCTCACCCGGTGCACGCGTCATCGTCTCGGACGATGTTTACGGTGGGACTGGACGTCTGTTCAGAAGACTTTACGCCAAGTACGGTATAGATTTTCAGTTTATAGACTTAGCGGACAAGGCGGCTCTAAGCGCTGCTTTGACTCCAGCGACCAAAATGATCTGGGTGGAGACACCTTCAAACCCAACAATGAAAATCATCGACGTCAGGCACATCGCCTCTCTTGCTAAGAAAGCAGGCGCCCTGACCGTCGTCGATAATACTTTTGCCACCCCAATCTTTCAGTCACCGCTGCAACTTGGAGCCGATATTGTTGTGCATAGCACGACGAAATACATCGGTGGTCATTCGGATATGATTGGCGGCGCCCTGATGACCAGCGACGATCAATTGTTTGAGCAGCTCAAGTTTATCCAGTTTGCTGCAGGCGCGGTGCCGGCACCGCTCGAATGTTTTCTCTTGCACCGTAGTATCAAGACTTTAGCGGTCAGGATGCAACAGCATGAGCGCAACGCCCAAGTTGTAGCCGAGATGCTGAGTAAACATTCTAAAGTAAAGCGAGTTTATTACCCCGGTCTCTCATCCGATCCTGGCCATGCATTAGCTAAAGAGCAAATGACTGGATTTTCTGGCATGGTCAGTTTTGACCACGGAGGGACTTACGGCGAGGTCGTGGCGTTCTTACAAAAACTAAAAGTTTTCTCGCTGGCAGAGAGCTTAGGCGGCGTCGAGTCCCTAGTAAATCACCCAGAACGGATGACTCATGCCTCAGTTCCCGAAGATTTACGGCGTAAACTGGGAATTGGACCGCAGTTAATAAGATTGTCCGTAGGGATAGAACATGTCGACGACCTCATCTCAGATTTAAAACAGGCACTTTGACGAGAAGGACTCCGATGACAACCAAGGCAACGGAGACTTCAACGGCAAAACTCGGTGTTTCGCGCCGATCCTTTTTTAAGGGCACGGCGGTGCTCGGCACTGCTGGGTGCACCGAGGTTAAGATTAGTTCCTCTTCAAGTGATTACGGAGCAAATCCCGGAGGTTTGGGTAGCTCTCCTAAGTTTGTAAACTGGGCCCGTAATATCCAGGCACATCCCGCCGAAGTTTCACTACCCGCCAGCCTGGCTGAGCTGCAAGAAACTGTCAGAAAAGCCAAAGGCGTTAGAGCTGTGGGTTCGGGTCACTCGTATACTCCTTGCGTCCACTCAGACCAGGTGATCCTGAGCCTAGATAAACTTGACAGTATTTTGTCCGTTGATCGCCAGTCTATGCGTGTCAAAGTCGAAGCAGGCAAGAAGCTTTACGCCTTCAATGAGGCCTTGGCTGAACTAAACTTGGCCCTGCCAAGCATTGGCGATATCGACCGCCAATCACTCGCTGGAATTTTGTCCACTGGCACCCACGGCACTGGGATGAAGTGGGGATCCTTCGCCGATGCAGGCAGCGTTCACGCTATAGAGTTAATCTTAGCTGATGGATCGCTAGTCAGTTTGAGTGCTGATCGTCCAGAAGATCAAGAAGCGTTAGCCGCAGCACGCTTGGGACTTGGTTCTCTTGGGATTATTTATGCGATTACCTTCAATGTAGTTCCAGCCCATAATCTGGAGCTTAGAAGTTGGCTGACTACTCTTAGCGATGCACTTGATCCCAAGCATTATCGAGACAATGATCACTATGAGTTTTTCCACTTTCCCTTCACTGACAAAGTGAAGGCGATCAGCCGCAACCTGACTGATAAGCCGCGGGATGAGCAGCGCGTTAGGACCTTTATCGATAAGATCGTGCTCGAAAACCTAGCCTTGGGTGGATTACTAAGCACCTCGTCCCTGCGACCGCAAGTGATGCCACACCTTTACGAGTCCCTCACTAATTTAGTCTTTGATGAATCACGTGTAGACCGCTCCGATAAAATTATGGCTTCGACGCGTCTGGTTCGCGTCCATGAACTTGAGTACGCCGTCCCGATTGCCGTTATGCCTCAGGCCCACGAGCGCTTTAAAGCCTTATCTCAAACCTTTGCTGCGCGCTCCGATAAGCCATTTTTTGCCAATTTCCCAACGGAATCGAGATTTATCCGAGGTGATCAGGGCAATCTACTCAGTCCAAGCCAAGGCCAAGACGTCGGCTATTTCTCAGTCATGTCACATGCATCATTTGATGGTTATGAGGAGTTCTTCCGCGCGATGGAGGCGCAGCTCCTCGGCTTGGGCGGCCGCCCACATTGGGGTAAGATGTTTTATCAGAACCCTACTAGTCTCTATCCGCAATGGTCAAAGTTTTTAAGTTACCGCGACAAATGGGATCCTAGCGGTAAATTCCGCAATATTTACGTTGACCGTCTCATCGACGGTCAAGAGATGATAAACAAACTAGGTTGATCCCGTGCTAGCGCGGCTTTTGCGAAAAAGCCTCAAGCCTTAGACCAGTCCAAGCAATGCGCACTAGGCGGGCCCAATGGGAAGTATAAAGTGCATGGATGAAGCGCTGAAATCGCTCGTACTTACCTGAAGTGTAGGGATACCAATTAGCCTCAATCTTGTCGCCCGTAACGTCGATCAGCACAGACTTGCTGCGTGTAAAACCAAGCAGTCCCTCTGGGCCCCGCAATTTACCAAATCCACTGCGCTTGTAACCACCAAATGGCAGTCCGGGATTGCCTTCACTCATATTGACATTGTTGACCGAGACTCCACCCACCTCTAAAGCACGGGTGACACGATCGGCTCGAGATTTGTCGGCTGTAAAGACGCTAGCACAAAGACCGTAATCACTATCATTGGCGAGTTTAACGGCCTCTCCTTCGTCGCCAAAGCGCATCACTGGCAACACAGGGCCAAAAGTTTCATCCCTCCAGACGAGCATATCCGGTGTCACATTGGTTAATATGATCGGTTTTACCAGCAAATCAAAAGTTGCGGGAATCTGCCCAAAAACAAGCTTAGCTCCTTTGGCTAGGGCATCCTTGACATGCTCCACGACTTTATCGCGCTGGAATCCAACGGTCATACGACCAATATCTACATCGCCTTTGCTATCACCCTCAGCGACCTTGAGTTTGCCTGCTTCCTCAACGAGTTTAGCGACAAATGCATCGTGTACCGAATCTTCGACTAGGAGACGTTCTACCGCACTGCATGACTGCCCCGCATTGGTGAATGCGCCCCAGAGTGCTCCAGCCACAGGTCGTTTCAATCCAGCATCGGCGAAAACAATCATCGGATCCTTGCCACCAAGCTCAAGTTCCACTGGAATCAGATGACGTGCAGCTTGCTGCATAATCTTTTCTCCAGTAGCGCAACTACCCGTAAAGAAAATCTTTCCAGGCCTTTGCTCGATGAGTTCGCTGCCGGTCTTGCCGTCCCCATAGACAACTTTAACAGCTGCGTGCAGAAGCGGAGCTGCAGCTATTATATCTTCAACTAATCCCTGACAGGGTGCATGCTCGGATGGTTTATAAATGACTGCGTTACCAGCTACATAAGCCGCCGCAATACCAGTGATGGCATTATGAAAGGGATAGTTCCAGGGGCATATGATCAACACCACACCGAAAGGTTCGTGGTAGAGGCGCGACTTTTTACCTAAAAGTGTTATGGGTGTTGGTACTTTTTCATCTGCTAATACTTTGCGAGCACGGCGTTCCAGCCACTCCAGCCAATCCACTGCTCCAATAATTTCGGCGATCAGGGCATCGGTTCGACTTTTACCTACTTCAGCCATGACCCGTTCGACAATCGACTCACGGCGAGCCAGAATGGCTTTCTTGACGGCCCGAATTTGCCCTAGACGTTCATCTAAAGTGAGACCGCGCTGCTGCACATACGCTGCCTGTGCCTCATTAAAAACCTGCTTCAACGATCGCCCCCCAATGGATTTAGTCCACTTTTTGACCTGGTACGGATGGTCAAAAAGCATGCTATAACCACTACCGGACGGAGGCAAACCACAATGCGTATAGTCGACGGTTCTTTTGCTGCTCCTATCATTGCCTTGCACGGCGGGGCGGGAGGCCAGGATCCCAAGAGCCCCGATGCCATTGCTTCAGCCACAATGTCATTGCTGGCAATCGCCGCCGCCGCTAAGGGACTACTTGCAAAAAATGTCAGCGCATCTGAAGTGTTGATCCACTGCCTCAAAGCTATGGAAGCCGACCCGCAGTTTAACGCAGGTCTAGGGTCGGCCCTTCAAGCTGACGGTCATGTACGCATGACTGCTGCGGTGATGTCGGGAAGCACTCAAACGTTCTCGGGCGTCATCGGGGCGACCGATATGTTGCACCCGTCAGTTCTGGCTAACCATTTGCAAAAGTCTGATTCCAGAGTGTTGTCATCACCTGGAGTTGAATTATTAGCAAGGCAGATCGGCATACCTGTTGCGTCGCCAATCACCCAATCGAGACTGACACAGTGGGTTGATAAGGTTAAGGCCGCGAGCTGCGATACCGTAGGCTGCTTAATATTGACGACTGATGGCAAACTTTATGCTGGAACTTCAACGGGAGGCCGCGGCTTTGAGACCCCCGGTCGCGTAAGTGATTCTGCCACCGTGGCTGGCACCTATGCTTCGGCATTTGCCGCAATAAGTGCAACCGGCGTAGGTGAGCAAATTATTGATGATGCGGTCGCGGCACGTCTTGAAACTAGATGCCGAGACGGTATGAATCTCGGCACCGCTGCACATAAGACTTTTGCCGAAGCTCAGGCACGCTCTCGCTCTTATGGCTGGATTGCAATAAGCAAAAACGGTGAATGGTCCGCAGCTCACACGACTCCGGCAATGTCTTATGTAGTACAGGGAGCTGGCGAGGGGGAAATCGCCAGCTCTAAGGCAAAATCTTGATCGCACTCCGAGGCCACCCTGTCCGTCAAAGATGCAACTGCCTAACACTTTGTCAGCCCGGCCAAATTGAGCAAACCATGATCAAAACCCACCTATAATTGATAAAAATCAGGTATTTAGAGTTCTCGACTCCATAAAATCGAGGCATTTCGTCAATCTCGCGGGCCGCGAAGTTGTCTTAACTTTATCCAATAGAGTAATTGCTGACTTCGTCAGAAAACACCATTTTGTTCCTCTCTAAAATTTTGCCATTTAGTTTAAATCCTCAAATTTTCAGTTACTTGGACGGAGGAGGGACTGCGCAAAGCTGGGCCAAAAAATTTTTCCTTCCTCAGGTGTGCACGCTTCTTGCAGATGGCGGTCGCAGTATTCAAATGTTCCTTACGCCGAAACTATTACTCTCGATGTTTCTAAACATAGTTTCAAAAAATGGAGGCAATCAATGAAGGACCTAAAGCGAAGCAAGACTCTAAAAA
>OMIY01000415.1 GCA_900299215.1 bacterium
AGGCAGACAGGCCACTGGATTACACGTGGGGAATTTCTCTTCAATATCGGGGCGCGGTTTTAAAACTATTTTGCCAAAGCCGATGTTGCCGATGGCCATACGCGTGACTCGCTGATCTCACGGAAGGCACTGACCGCCGACCGCGGAGCGCGCAGCTTTTCTTGATCCTTCGGGTCAATGCTGTATAGACCGAAGCGACTTGCCATCCCGTGATTCCATTCATAGTTGTCCATGAGCGTCCAGTAGAAGTAGCCTCGGACATCGACTCCCCGCTCAATGGCAGCATGCGTTGCTGCCAGCGTACCGAGCAACCATCGGCGGGGTCGATCTTCATCGACCGCAGCATCGGTACCAGTCTCAGTTATATAAATTGGTAGTCCATAACTGGACTGCTCTATAAGCACCTGAGTCAAGCCATCGGGTGCATCACGATCGAAAATGGCGTCAATAGGGTTTGCCAAAAGCAATAGCTCAACCGCTGAATTGCTCGTCAAAGATAACTTTGGGGGTGTCAGACGCACATAGTAGTTAACCCCAATGAAGTCTAAATGGGCGGCGAGATCAGGCCGATAAATCGTACGACCAGACCACTCAGGATCAAAACGACCATAGGTCACTGCATCCATAAATTGATCATGCATCAGATATTTGAGATTGGCTGCGACGCGCAAATCCATAGGCTTGCTACTGGCAGGTTTAATGGCAAAAAAGGAGTAGGCAATTCCAACCTCCGCCGGTTTAGACCCTGACACGACACTCACCTTATCCTCTGCCTTGATCGCGTCATACATCCTGGCATGGGCTTCAATCATTGTGGCATTTGCTAATTTTGCTGAATCCACCCGCAGGTACAGACCGGGTGGGTTAGTGCGTTCAGGCGTCGGCAGTAAATAACTGGGCAAAACCACGGCTGAGAACGGCTCATTAAGCGTCATCCAGTGATCGACCTCTGGACCAAATTCGTGAGCGATAAAGCCAGCATACTTTGCGATTTCTGGAACAATCGTTTGGGGATCCACCCACCCCTGGTGGTCACAATGCAGTAGATGAACATGGCAATCAACGGCGCTATGGATCCACAAGGGCAAGGTGTAGTGGTTAAGAGTCACAAAGGGAGTCATCCCTTGGGCACGGATGGTAGCGAGGAGATTGTGGTAGTAGCTGAGAGCAGCTGGTGAGGCAAGCTGACGCAAGGCATCGAATCCACTCACTCCTACAGTTGAAGTCGGAAATACGCGGCTCCATTCGATGGAAACTCGAATGGCATTCGATCCGAGCTCGTTTCTGGCGCGGTGCAAATCGTCGGCATAGCTCTCATAAAACCCAGGACCGAAAGATGTAGGGTCACCTTTCATAAAAAGTCCGGGATCCATCCTGATCCAAGGTGAGGTGACATACTCGTACCAGTCTGACTGTCGATCCTCACACTCATCAGCCGGAATGGTCCGACAGCCCATCTCAACCTGAAAACCCGCAATTGCCGTACCAAGTAAAAAATCTTGGGGCATGCTTGGTCCAGCCAAGGCCGTCGACGTCGTCAGCAGCAGTGCTTGGAGACCAATCAATGAACGAAGCTGCATTCTAGAATCCTCCGGCTGGTGAAGGATGGACGCCAATGACTTGTTTTATCGATGCTGCAGCGATGATACTGTGAATGTAATCGCACCCATTGTAGCGATGACCATTCGCTCCATAACAGGACTTTGAGTGTAACATGTATCGGCAACACCTGACCAAAATCGACGGACGCAATCTAATCTTATATTCGCGCCATCCCATGGAACCCGTGACCTACGGTCCGTCTCCGATCAGCGTCAAGAGTCGAGCAAATCCCCACCTAAGATGGCACCCATTGCGGGGCGAATGGGTGACTTATGCGACGCATAGGCAGGACCGGACGTTTTTACCGCCGGCTGAATATAGTCCACTGACTCCAAGTAACGACCCCAATTTTCCAACTGAGCTGCCATTGGGCGATTATGAAATTGCGGTATTCGACAACCTATTTCCGTCGCTAAGCCTAGAGGCTCATGATGCGCCCAAGTTGTCAGTGCCAACAGAACCGGCACTTGGTGCCTGCGAAGTCGTCGTGTTTACGCAAGATCCCAAGACTTCTCTAGGCAACTTGGCTCTAAGCCACATCGATCTGTTGTTACAAGTTTGGGCCGAACGCTATACCGAACTTGGTCTACGGCCTGAGATCAATTATGTGATGCCGTTTGAAAATCGTGGCGTCGAGGTTGGCGTCACGTTGCACCATCCACATGGCCAAATCTATGCCTATCCCGTGGTACCACCGATTCCTCAGCGGCAGTTGGAGCTGATGGAGAGCTACTATCAAAAAAACGGCTCGGGTCTGCTGGCGGACATGATTCAGACTGAAATCAAAGACGGCCTAAGACTGGTCTATGATGGCCCCCATGCAGTAGCTTTCGTGCCCATTTGTGCGCGCTATCCCTACGAGACTTGGATAGCACCGAAGAGGCCAGCACCCTCCCTTGCTGCTCTGACTCCCGCTGAGCGGCGTGACGTAGCACTGGCGCTTAAAACCATACTGCGTAAGTACGACTTACTTTGGAATCGCCCTTTTCCTTATCTCATGGTTTTGCATCAAGCACCCACTGATGGGAAGGCGCATCCGGAGGCGCACGTACACTTTGAGATCTATCCACCCTATCGCACACCGAATAAACTAAAATTCCTCGCGGGGACCGAAATCGGGGCGGGATTCTTCGCTGCTGATTGTTTGCCTGAAGACAAGGCAAAAGAACTACGCGACGTCGTGGTCAACTTTAGCGCCGAGGAGAGTCTTTAATGTCGTTTGAAGCAGCCTTTAATACTTCGCCTAACATCGTGATTAGTACTCCGGGTCGCGTTAATTTGATTGGTGAGCATACCGACTATAACGAAGGATTCGTACTCCCAACGGTAATCCCCCAAACGACGAAAATCGCCTTATCTGCTCGAGGTGGTTCGAGGGTTCGCATAGCTAGCAGAAATATGGCTGAATCTGGCGTCCTCCACTTTATGCTCGGAGATGAAGTACGCCACAATTCCTGGATAGACTATATCCAGGGTGTCACTCAAGTATTAGCGAGCGCCGGCCGCAGGGTTACCGGCTTTGATGTTTACATCGATTCCACGGTTCCTGCGGGAGCGGGGCTATCATCGAGTGCCGCCTTAATCGTTGGCGTTATTAAGGCGCTGCGCCTGGCCTTCCAACTCGAGCTCAAGGACACGGCCATTGCGCTGCTAGCGCAAAGGGTCGAAAACGAATTCGTTGGTGCTCGGGTGGGCATCATGGACCAGATGGCTGTTGCACTTGCCACACCTGGCCAAGCTTTGTTTCTGGATACTCGTTCTCTTGATTATAAGTTGATCGCCATTCCCAAAACTGCTGGACTAATTGTCATCAACTCCAGCATCAAACACAGTAACATTGGCGGTGGATACAGTGAGCGTCGGTCATCATGCGAAGAAAGCGCGCGTATCATGGGAGTCCGAGCGCTACGGGATATCGGCATCGACGCGACTCAAAAGCTCACGATGCTGCCTCCCCATTTGATGAAAAGAGCTCGTCATGTAATTACAGAAAATGCCCGAGTTCAAGCCGCTGTAACGGCACTGCAAGCTGGTGACCTACCTAGACTGGGATCGCTATTCAAAGAATCCCATGCGTCTATGCGAGATGACTTCGAAGTATCGACCCCTGAAATCGATATTTTAGTCGAGATCGCCTGTGCTGATCCTGATGTCTACGGTGCTCGACTTACGGGAGGGGGATTCGGCGGATCAATCGTCGCATTGGCAAGTGCAAATGGCGCACGTGGTGCGGCAGATCGCATTGCTAAGCGATTCGCTGAACGCACCGGTTTAAGTCCAAGTGTTTTAGTACCAGTAGTCTGACGAGCATTAACCCTCAGATACTGAAACTGCGTCGACATACTGAGGCAGGAAAACTCTGGTGGTCGCTTTGGTCCGGCCATATCGACAGACCTCGGAGTAAGGTCGCAACGCTGAATCTGGGTTTTTTGAAGCATCTTGAGAATCTAAGCTGGTATCACTAATAGGCAGATAGTTTACCGTTGCCTCAGATTTGGTTCCATCGACAATCGAAATGTAGGTAACGCTTCTTTCATAAATGCGGCTAGTATCGCCATTGGCAACATCAATTTGAAGTCGGTACTCACCCGGAAGCAAGTCTTCCATGGTCGCTAGACCTGCGTGCAAATCAAAGACCTCTTTATAAATTACTGTAAGCTGAGCACCCGCAGTTTTGATGCCAGAAATGATATCAAGTGATGGTCCTGAAATCTCTGTCTCACCGTTGTAGTGATCGAGAATACGCCGCCCAACAGGACGCGAGCAGTCGTAGTCTTTCGGCAACATAGGCTCGAGGGTTGCTACGATCTGGTCCGCAGCTTCATGCGGACTTTTCGGTCTGGTCACAGCTAGTGTTGTAGTACTACCCTGAGCAGCTCTAAGCGTTGCTGAGGTTTTAATCACCTGAACATCAGCTGACGTTTGGTCGCTTGCCTCACGACGTCGTTCAGCTGCGCGCTGAGCAGCCTTGGCACCAGGGTTGCGTTCTTTCTCTACTAAGCAACCAGTTGTGACCAAGCTCCCTAACCACAGAGTTACCAGCAGATAGACCTCTCGCGGCCTACTCAACCACACCTTCACGGGTGTCCTCCTGAATCCTCTAAGATCTAGAAATTAACGTTTTCCCTTATCGGCATTTTAGAGAACAAACTTGAGACCTTTTTTAAAATCACAACTTTATTCAGTATAAATAGTTAGTTGAGTCACTACCGAAGTAGCGGCGAATGAGCTGGGAAGCAAACTCAACTGTGTGCTCCACTGTTTCTGAATTGAATAGTGAGCCGACGTAAAAAGTACCCCGCTGTCCCTGCTGAGCCTCGAATCGATCGAAGTAGCCACTGTTTAAACTCGAACTTGATACGCGCGGAAAATAATTCCACTCGGCGACTCGTTCGACTTGAATAGCCTCGAACCCAAGCGCCTCCAAATCATTTACTAAACACGACACATTAACATCATGGTCACCACACACTCCTCCTAGTTGACCGACAACCCACCAAGGTGCAAATTCTTTTCTCTGTATTGCTGACACGACTAAAGGTCTACCGACCGATGAAATCGCGTCGTCGCGAAGTATAACTTTGTTTGATGCCAGATTTTGGTGCCTCGCATTAACCAGTACCATGCGATAGGGGTGGGTCTCTATTTCAGTGAGAAGTTTATCTTCGTCACTACTCACATCAAGAAATTGCCACGCACTTTTTGGGTCAACAGCCACAATGACGCGATCAAAGTGCTCGACTTGCCCATCAGCTCTAATTTTTATGGACCAGTTACCTTGCTCATGGACTCTATCCACGGAAGTTACTGCAGTGCCAAGTCGAACATCTGTGAGCCGTCCTGCAATACTCTCAAATAAAGTACTATAGCCGGTTGGAAACCAAACCATCCCCGCAGTCATCTGCTCCCAAGACCTTGTAGCTAGTAAAGTCTGGACAGAGTTTTGAATCATGGGTGCTAGAAGTTTCAAAACATAAATAGCCGGTGTCTTGTCAAAATCGGCGTAGCCACATCCTAGCCAAAAAGGTCTAAAAGCTGA
>OMIY01000416.1 GCA_900299215.1 bacterium
CGCATTATTTGGATTTTGACCCAATCACGCTTGGTACCGAGCTCCAAAGTCACTTGAGTGCTGCCGACAATTGGTCCAGTTGCAGCGGTCAGGATTGGTGGAAGCAATTCGGACTCCACAGGTGGTGGTGCAGGTTCAGGCTGAGGAGCTGGACGGATCATCGGTGACTGATCACTGGGGTCACCTGGCGGTAACGGAACGGCATCAGCAGTCTTAATCGGAGACTTGCCGCCTCTGGTTTCAACCTCAAGGCTTGCGTGGCTTAGCCTTTGCCAGGTACCACAAGACTGAAATAGGACAATTCCCCCTGCCGCCAAGAACACTGCACGCCATTGCGATTTCACAGTAAAATCTCCATAGAAAGTCACAACTTGTCATCGGAGGGGCGAGCGTCCCTATTTAGTTCCAAGATATGGTTGATTCGGCAAAATTGGGGGAGATTCTGTAACATCGTGGTAGATTATTCATTGGCCTTATGGAAACGATTCTTATTAAACTACATGCGAAGAGTGTGTGATGCGTGCTTTCAGCATACTAGTCGTTGACGATGAGCAGTTGCAGCGGGAAACCTTGGCGTCGATCCTGACGGAGGATGGATATCACGTAACCACGGCTGGCGACGTCGCTGGTGCATTAGAGGCTCTCGCTGAGGGTAATTTTGAAGCGGTCCTGACAGATTTCAGAATGCCAGGTGGTTCAGGCCTCGATGTTGCACGCAAATGTAGTGAAGTCTGCCCGGAGGCTGCGATTCTAGTAATGACGGCGTATGCTGATGTTCAGAGTGTCATTGATGCAATGCGGCTAGGCGTCGTAGATTATTTGCTCAAGCCTTTAAATGTTGAGGCCTTATTGCGTCGATTGGCGATCATTCGCGATAGGCGAGCCCTGCAATTGGAGGTTAACTTTCTTCGCGGTGAAATGAACCGTCAGTCCGATCCCGGAACTTTGCTCGGGGAATCGGTGCCGATGCTTGATATTTCGAAAATAATATCTCAAGTAGCTGAGACTAGAGGTACCGTATTGATCACCGGTGAAAGTGGCACCGGTAAAGAAGTCGTGGCTCGCTCTATCCATCGTATTAGTCCCCAATCGGCGAATAAGTTTGTCGGAATAAATTGCGGGGCTTTACCTGAGAATTTGCTCGAAAGCGAGCTTTTCGGTCATAAAAAAGGTGCGTTTACCGGAGCATTGGCGGACAAACAGGGGCTTTTTGCTGTTGCTAGCGAGGGGACTCTTTTTCTCGACGAAATTGGTGAGATGCCGAAGAATTTGCAGGTCAAGCTTTTGCGAGCACTGCAAGAGAGGGAAATCACTCCGGTCGGAGACACCAAATCCATAAAGGTGAACCTTAGGGTCATCGCCGCAACTAATCGTGATCTAGCGGCTGAAGTTGCGCAAGGTAACTTTCGCCAGGACCTTTTCTACCGACTCAATGTGGTAGAAATTAAAATGCCACCGTTGCGAGATAGGCGGGATGATATACCCATGTTGGCACGTCACTTTGTCGAGAAGTATACAAAAGAACTTGGAAGACCAATGCGACCACTCTCAAGCGATGCGATTAGACATTTGGTTTCGTATCCCTGGCCAGGTAATGTTCGAGAACTTGAGAATATTATCGAGCGTGCGATTATTCTAAGTAAGAACCAGGAACGAATTGATGTTGATGATTTTCCATCCACAATCACAGCACTGGCGCAACCAGAGTCCATGCCTCAAAAGTTAGAAGATGCACTTAAAATTTTTGCCAGGGAGCATATTCTTCAGGTGCTATCGAGTGTATCAGGTGACAAAAAGGAAGCAGCTAAAGCTCTGGGAATGAGCCTTTCAAGTCTTTATCGGAAGCTTGAAGAACTAGATATATCCGCTAAGCGCACGGATGATTTCCGGTGAAGTGGCCACGTCCCTTACGCAGGATTGGTTGGCGTATATTTACCCTTTTTGGCTTGTTGCTAGTTGGGGTTTCGTTGTTGTTCAGTGTCACTGGACTAAAATTTGCAGATGAAACTATCAGAGCCAACGCGGAAAATGAACTCCGCATTATGTCAATTAACTTGTCACGGCAGGTCCAACGGCAGCTTAATCATATCGAGGAAACGTTAGATTCACTCGAAAATCATGGGTTTTTACTCGAGGAGTTGCGGCGCGTTGAGCCAAACAAAGCTGAGATCGAGGAGTTTTTACAAAATCGACTGACGTCGCTCGCGTTATTTGAGGAGTTAGCAGTTTATAACCGAAATGGTGTTTGTGTCGGGGCGACTGATCCAAGTTGGTATGACATACCTGGAAAACAACAGGCCTTTTTTATATCTGGATTACGTCAATTTAATTTCTCAGACATATACACCTCGGACGAAGGTAAAATTCAGCTTGTATCGACTCCGATCAGCACAGGAACAGTGACCAAGGGTGTTTTGGTTGGTCAGGTGAACATGTCTTGGATCTATGATGTCATGGATCAGCAACTAGGCGTTTTGCCCAATACAGATGCCTTTTTAATTGATTCTGCTTTGCGTTTCATCACCCCGGGAAAAACAGGGATCGATAGATTGCTAGAAAGTCATCTAATTGCTACTCCACTAATTAAGCACTTAAATCAGGAGTTTTGGGTTGGGCAATACCCTAATTTCAATGGCAGTCAGGTATTAGGAACGGTTTCTAAAATACCAAACCGGCGCTGGTATGTTGTTGTTGAGAGAGATTTAGTAGAAGTAACTCGGCCTATCAAGTCGGCTGCTAAGGTCATCCTAGCCGCAACTGTTTTGCTCATTGGGTTATTAATTCTGATTACCTATCTCCTTACTCGATCTATCACCCGGCCTCTTATGACTTTGGTGGATGGTGCACAAAAAGTGGCGACCGGGGATTTCGCTCAGCCATTCACAATTCCAGAGGGTATAGACGAGGTGGCATTTTTAGCATCAGAGTTTGATAAGATGCGAAGCAAAGTCGCAGCGTTTCAGGAGAGAATTCTCGAACGACTAGAAGAAAGTGAGCGCAAGCTAATTGACAGCGAACGCCTCGCTGCAATAGGTACTCTTGCATCTAGTTTAGCACATGAGATTCGCAACCCTCTTAACGCAATGTCGCTTTTGCTCTCTCGGCTTGAATTAGCGAAAAGTAATGATGTGGTACGCAGTCAAGTTACCAAAGACCTTCGAGGTGAAATCGGACGCCTTGATAGATTAGTGTCAAACATACTTGATTATGCAAGACCCCTGAATCTACAGCTTCAAACTACCGACCTCGGTGCGCTTGTAAAAAGTACTGTTGAGCTTTATCGAGGTGTATTTGATGGAAAACAGATCCGCTGTGATGTGCTAGTAGCCCCAAAACAAGTAAAACTGAATCTAGACCCAGATCGCGTCAAGCAAGCACTTGTGAATTTGATTCAGAATGCAGTCGAGGCTATGTCGGTCAATGGTCTTTTAACTATTGATGTGCAAATTGATGCGAGTCTAGCTAAGGTCATCCTTCGCGACGATGGCGTTGGGTTACCGTCTCAACCTGCGGGGCGGCTGTTTGATCTTTTCTTTACGACCAAAGAGAAAGGTACTGGACTAGGACTGAGTACCGTTAAAAAGATTATGGATGCACACCGAGGCGAAGTGTCCATTGGACCGAGAAGCGATCAGACTGGTTCGACGCGACAGCGAGGGTCAGAGGTGGCTTTGAGCTTCCCCCTAAATTCTCAAATTTGAGAATCTAAGCCGGAAAAATTCCCAGAACTGCGACTTACTGGCCATCTGGCCAGATGTATCGGCTAATTATTTCAGTGCTTTAGATCCGAAACTGATCACTCAGCCAGTTGGCCGCAATCCTGCAATGGATAGAGTGTAGTGGCCGGTATTGAATCGGCAACGAACATTCAATCGAAGGAGTATGACTATGCAATTCCGTAACATCCTCGTTGGCGTTTCCCTTGCCGCCCTCACCAGCTCTGTTGCAATGGCAAAAGGCGCGAAAAAAGAGCCAAACTGCGACGTGAACGGCAAAAAAGTCTATGTCAAAGACGAAGCTGCTTGCACCAAGAAGCACGGCACCTGGGCTGCTCCAGCTGCTGCTCCAGCTGCTGCTGAGCCAGCTGCTGCTGCTCCAGCCGCTGAAACCGCTCCTGCTGCAGGCGAAGCACATGGCGAAGAAGGCCACAAATAATCAGGCCGTCTTCTCTTGAAGAAGCTAAAGCCACCAGGTCAAAAGCCGGGTGGCTTTTTCATTGGTGTCGTTTGACCTGGGTCACAACACCTAATTGTTCGAGTAGGCGAATAAGTATCCACGTCGGATCGAGTTCCCACCATTTTAGCCCTGCAGGTGCGACGTCTGGAAATGCGTGATGATTGTTATGCCAACCCTCACCGAAAGCTAAGACGGCTACCCACCATGTGTTGGCAGAACCATCCTCAGTTTCAAAGTTGCGATAGCCGTACCGGTGCGTTGCGCTATTGATGAGCCAAGTGATGTGATAGACAAAAATCACACGCACGAACACACCCCAGATTACATAGTCCCAGCCACCTAAGATTAAAAGCACAAGCCCAAGAGCTACTTGCAGGGTGATCTGCTGAATATCTTGTGACAACCAGGCTAAATAGGGATCGGCATAAATATCTCGGGCAAATTTGCGCATTTTGAGGTGATTTCGTAACTCAGGGTTTTTAATTAGCATCCAGCCGATGTGTGACCACCAAAATCCACGATTTGCATCATGTGGATCGGCACTGGTGTCGACAAATGCATGGTGCATTCGGTGTGTTGCCACCCAAAAGGCTGGGGTTCCCTGTAATGCAAGGGCGCCAATCGTGGCTGCCGTGCGTTCGAGCCAACGTGGAGCACGAAATGATCTGTGCGAAAGTAAGCGATGATAACCAAAGGTTATGCCAACCATACCTGTCAGTACGTAAAGGGCTGCGGCCGTTATTAAGGCTCCCCACGAGAAAAAATAGTATCCACCGATGATGGCGATAGAGTGTAGGACGACAAACCAGGTGAGAATAAACCAGTCAATTTGTGCAGGTTGGTGAGCAGCTGTTTTATTGTCGATGGTGGAAGCAACATTTGGCGGGCTCATTGGGTTCCTCCAAAGTGGTCCCTTAAGGATACCGGCCTTATCGGTACTTTCCGGAAAAAACTGAGTATCCGATTTGTAAATTATTGGTAAAACCGCTGATTTTTCGCCGGTCTTGCCGGTGCAACATCGCCGATTCTAATGATACAGTGCGATTTTACAGATCCGTGACATACCTTTTACAGGTCGAACTCAGGAATATTCCGATAACGGAGTTATAGTGATGCAGGCCGAATTGTTCGGTGTCCCGCACCCTTTAGTCCGGGGGTAGTCAGATATGATTATCGTGTACTTCTTTATCGCCCATTATCTCTTATCAATATTCTGTCAAACGTTCTTTCTCCATCGTTACGGAGCTCACCAGATGTTCACGATGAACAAGTTCTGGGAACGCTTCTTCCATTTATTGACATACATAGCTCAAGGATCTTCTTACTTGAATCCGCGAGGCTACGCGCTCTTGCATCGGCAACATCACGCCTACAGCGATACTCCTCGTGATCCTCATACCCCCACTATGTATGGCAATGTGTTCACCATGATGTGGGACACCAAGAAGCGCTATCAAGATATTTGCGAGCGTACAGTGGCAGTTGAAGGTGCCTTCACTAAGGAAAAATATCCTGAATGGCCTTTGCTCGATAAAATCGGATTTAACAGGCTATCGAGTGTACTTTGGGTTGCCTTTTACGTGACGTTCTACGCTGTTTTTGCCACGGCATGGTGGCAATGGTTGCTTCTCCCTGCCCAGATCCTCATGGGACCGATACATGGAGCTATCGTCAACTGGTGTGGGCACAAGTATGGCTATCGCAACTTTAATGTCAGCGATAAGTCACGTAACACGCTACCTTTCGACTTTGTGACTTTTGGGGAATTGTTCCAGAATAATCACCATCGCTTCGGGCTTGACCCCAATTTTGCCAAGCGCTGGTTTGAAATCGATCCGACCTATCAAATCATAAAGGTCCTGTCAGCATTACGTATTGTAAAGTTGGCACCGAAGAAACAAAATGAAGTGGAAGAAATCAGAGTAGCTATCCCCTTTGCTGAGGCAAAAGAGGCCTGATCACGATCAAGATCTCTTGGGGTAAGCTTATTACCCAGGAGATCAGGTGATATGCGGGATGATGACTCCATTCGTGACCGAAGGTCGTTTCTTCAGGCAGCAGGACTTCTGGTAGCAGCGGGTGTCTCAGATGGATTTCTCAACCCAGCCTGGGCCAAGACAGTAGCTTTGCCTTTTGCCAATGGTGAGCGCCCCTTGGTGGCTTATCCGCAAAAGCGGCCACTGATCAGGCAAACAACCAGACCACCTCAACTTGAGACTCCATTTGCCGTTTTTAAAGAGGGGGTATTGACGCCAAATGATGCCTTCTTCGTCCGCTACCATTTGGCAAATGTACCTCTAGATATCGACCCAGCCAGTTACAAGCTTAACGTTTCAGGGCTGGTTGAGCGTCCATTGTCGCTATCTCTTAGCGAATTACGCTCAGAGTTCAAGGAAACTGAGATTATCGCAGTTAATCAATGCTCAGGTAATAGCCGCGGTTTTGTTGAACCGCGAGTTGGCGGTGGCCAGCTTGGCAACGGTGCCATGGGAAATGCAAAGTGGCGTGGGATACCGCTCAAATTAGTACTTGATAAGGCGGGGGTTAAGGCGGGTGCCGTTCAGGTCACATTTAAGGGGCTGGATGCGCCGCTTTTGCCTACGACTCCAGAGTTTGTGAAAGCACTTAATATAGATCACGCTCGGGATGGTGAGGTTTTGTTGGCCTACTCCATGAATGACGCAGATCTACCTCTGCTCAACGGCTTTCCATTGCGACTTGTGGTGCCGGGTTACTTCGGGACTTACTGGGTCAAACACTTAACTGAGATTAATGTCATCGAACACGAATTTCAGGGATTTTTCATGGGTAAGGGTTACCGGATTCCTGACAATGACTGTGGTTGTGTCGAGCCAGGCACCGCTGCTAAGGCTACACGGCCAATTGGTAAAATGGTCGTGCGATCTTTTGTGACAAGTTTAGAGCAAGGCGCTGCCATTCGAGTCGGTCAAGCCTTTCCAATCCATGGAATTGCGTTTGATGGAGGCAGTGGCATCCATGCAGTTGATTTGTCCGTAGACGATGGGCAATCCTGGCAAAGTGCGAAGTTAGGGCGTGACTATGGCAGATATTCATTTCGGCCGTGGCAATTTGAGCTGAAATTGAGGTCAAAAGGCTCCCATCGACTTTTAGTTCGGGCAACAGCGAACGATGGTCAGGTGCAACCCTTAAAGCCAACCTGGAATCCATCTGGTTATCGACGCAATGTTATTGAGTCATTAGATGTGGTGGCCATATGAGAATTTTTTGGGCAGTCATTGTCAGTTTTTTCAGTGTAACCAGTGCATTCGCAAATGTTTCAATTACATTGCCGGAGGAGTCTGCCCAGTATCGAAAGGGAACTGGCGTGGATCTCGCAAATTCATACTGTATGGGATGTCATTCAGCAGACTACGTACTCACCCAGCCGCCTGCAATGTCACGGGCATTTTGGGCAGCAGAAGTGAAAAAAATGAAAGAAGTTTTTGGTGCGCCGGTGCCAGATGATCAAGTGAATGGCATCGTCGAATACTTAGTAAACACCTACGGTGATCCGAGGAAAAAGTGACTTATGTTTAAAGTTTTATTTCTTATCCTCGGTATCTTGACCATCTTTATTTCGATGTGGCTAGGAGACCAGGCCTTAACTGCGTTGGGAATTAAGGATGTATTCAGTGCTCATCAATACTCCGTATACTATTGGGCCGGCGGTATCGCTTTAACTGGGGCTCTATCAACTTGGTATCTAGCCAATGATATGGCGGTATGGTCAGTAGGAGCTGAGTACACTGCGACTGATGATGTTTCAATGGAGAGAATCCGACCTGTGGTTGCTGCAATCAGTGAGGCGGCAGGCGTAAAAAAATTACCTCGCCTGGCTGTCTATCCAGTAGCAGAAATCAACGCAATCATCGTAGCAAGAGGGCGTAACAGCAGCACCATAGCTTTATCCCAAGGTCTTCTTGATCGCGCAAATGATAACCAGATCCGTTCTGTAATCGCTTATGCTATTGCCAAAATTGGCTCGAATGAAATTGTGCCGCTACTTCTACTTCAAGGGGTGGTGATGGCTTTCACGCTCTTCCCTGCGCGTATGTTCGCACTACTACTTGGGACGTCACTACGCACTGCTGATGAGGAAACGCCATCAGATCTGGTTGAAAGATTAATCACAGCATCATTGGAGTTATTGCTACTTCCGTTCACCGCTCTACTTATCAGGACCTACAGCCGCATATGTCAAAAAAGATCGGATCGCCGCGCTGCTATATTGCTAGGCGGAGAAAACTACGCTCAAGTTTTGAATTCATTGGAGTCGGAGTCGGCACGGAGAATGTTCCGGGAGTCTTATGCTCTGCCTCACAAATTCGGAATGGCTAAGCTGCCGCACCTTAAATGGCTTAGTTTTCATGCGAGCTATGCTTCAAGAGCAAACTACTTGCGCCGTGTTTGACGTAGCCAGGTGCTAATGTAACGCGAGCGATAAAGACCAAGTAGTCCACCCAGGAATAGCCCAATCACGTGCTGCGTATTTGCAACTCCTGGAATGACACCGAGCAGGCATAATACTAACCAAGCCATCATGATAAAAGCGGTGCCAGGTCCAAGTTCATATGGTGAGTTGTATTGATGGCGACTCATGATCCAGGCATAGCCAAGCATCGCGTACACCACTCCAGACATTCCAATAAACAGCGGTCCCGTAGCGATATATTCAGCCGTATTGACAAGTATTGAAACGATTAAAGTGAAGAGCAGTAGAAACCGAGAACCTTCATGGATTTCCATGGCGCCGCCAAGCTGATAAATCCACATCATGTTAAAAAGTAGATGCCAGATTCCACCGTGCAAAAATATCGGCGTCACTAGACGCCAGATTTGGCCATGGGCGATTTCTGGAAAATTGCCCCCCATAAATTCCGAAAAATATAGGAGCCGCGTGAGTCCTCCAAGTCCCGGTAGTCCGCTGGCAAGTGTCGCAAGTATAGAAAGTGCTATCAAAGCGATCGTTACTGGCATTTGTCGCGACGGCGAGCGTGTAAACAGCTCATTTCTCACATCAATCATCCGACCGCGATCTTTTTTGTTTACGGCGTTGGCAGAGTTAATGCTGCCCGCGAGAGATGTGGTCGCCGATATTTTGGCGCTAAATTGAGGATCGTCTGGGGATTTTTTGTAGGCTTCAAGGTATTGCTCAGCTTGGTCCAATTGATCTTCATTGATGACCCATATCATCACGAGATTGTCGTCATCGTCACGGGTCTCTGACTCGATACCCTGATGCCTAAGAAAGTGAGTTAACTTCTCTGCCATGCTTTTGGGCATGGCCTCGCCAAGACGCCTCATGCACCTAACTCCCTCTTAAGCTTCACTACTAAGTCGCGGTCACCGTAGTGGTCAAATGGCTTAGCTACGGACCAATCGTAAAACCAAATCGGTTTGGTCCCTAACTCTGGTGACTCGTCTTTATAACGTGGAACGACATGAGCATGTAAGGCCGGTTCCAAATTGCCTAGCATTTCGTAATTGATCCGGACAGCTCCGGTTACTGCCAGCACTGCATCGCCCAGCCTCGCCATATCGCTCAGAAACCTGTCACGGTCGCTACCCTTAAGAGCATTGAGGTGCGGCACAACTGGATCAGGAAGGAGTAGACAGTATCCCCTTAAAATCTGCTTTTCTCCAAGGATAGCCCAGCCTGAGTCAAGGCGACTGATTACATTGGGTAGGCAACCCTTACGCGCATCTTCAACAAATCGATGGATTGCAGTAGTCATCAGCGCAGATATCCGAGGTTGATGGCGGTGCCGCTAAAAAAGCCACCCAGTCAGACCTGGGTGGCTTAAGAGCCTTAGCATTTTAAGGCAAATCCTGGATCGAAAGTTATGCGACTAAGTCACGCTTGATCCAGGACACCAATTACCAGCGGTTGCCGTCGAAGCTACCGCGGCTGGAACCCGAACGTGGGCCGCCACCGGTGCGTGGGCGCTCTTCCGCCTCGTTGACTTTGATGTTGCGGCCGTCAAGGGCGGCGCCGTTCATCTCTTGGATGGCGCTGCGAGCTGACGTCGCGTCTAAGAAGGTAACAAAGCCGAAACCGCGTGAACGACCGGTCTCACGATCCAAGATAACCTTGGCTTCGTCAATGTCGCCGAAACGTGCAAACGCTTGACGCAAACCGTCATCGTTGGTGTTCCAGCTCAAGCCGCCCACAAATAACTTCCTAGTCATACTCACTCTTCCCTTGCAAACTGGCACGGCCTTACCGTGCGCTGATCTCTCGACAGAGGTTCAGAACTGAACATTCTAACCACCTGAGCCCTACCACGATCGGTAGTACTAAGCGGAGGAGTTACCATATCTCGCAGCGTGCCGCCATGGGAAACACAGGGGTCTCTAGGTCTGGTCCTTAGCTACATCAAATTGCACATAGAAGTTGGGCACTTAAGACTAACGCCAGGGATTGCAATCGGCGTCCATTGATGGGATGATGTTTGGATAGGTCATTACTGATAAGGTTATAGCTAAGTTAGCTAGCGCAATACTTTCAAGGACGAGGGACCCATGAATACCGGAGCAGGAATTGTAGGTGGATTGGTAGTCGGTGCGATTATTGGTTACGGTGCAGCCAGCCTAAAGGGTGGTGGCAAGTTTGAAGACATCACTCTCTTCGAACTTGACGGTACGAAGTACAAAGAGGCGGACCTGCCAGCGGACATTCGGTCCAATCTTTACGACATTCGGGCCGAGGCTTTTGATCGGCAGAACGCCTTGATCAATCAATTCGCTCTGCAGTTTGGCCTGGCAAAAGACAAAGACAAGAACGTTAAGGCTGACAGCATCCCAGCATTTGACGTCTTAGTGGAGACGCCCGCGCCCACCGACCAGGAAATCATGCAAGTGTACGAGGCCAACAAAGCACGCCTACCTGAAAACACTCCCATGGATCAGGTCAAGCCTGAGATTGAGCGCTACCTTAAGACCCAAAAACTGACTGACGCAGTGCGGGCTAAGAACCAGGAATTCGTAGCGAAAAAGCGCTTTGTTTTGCTTGCCCCAGAACCGACCTCACCTAAGGTCAACCTAGTGCTCGATGGCTACGGTGCCCGCGGTCCTGCTGGTTCACCTAACGTCGTCGTGGAAGTCGCTGATTACCTGTGCCCGAACTGCCAGGCTGTGGCTCCCGAAGTTGAATCGACCTACAAAGAGCTTGGCGACAAGTTCCGCTTCTTCGCAGTGCCTTTCTCTCTCCAGCCGGCTGGTTTAAGCGGCACCTTGGCTCGTGGGGCCTTCTGCGCCCGTCAGCAAGGTGACGATGCGTTCTGGAAGTACCACGAGAAGACCTTCGCAACTGCAAAGGAAAAAGGCTGGAAACTATCCGATCCAGACTCCAAGGACTTCGTTGTGGCCCTTGCTGCTGAAGCCGGCATCGACCAGGCAAAGATGGACGCTTGCGTGAACTCCCCGGAAGCTGCCAACTTCGTTAAGAACACCAACGACAATATGCGCAAGTCCGGTGTCACCGGGACCCCAAGCTTCTTCATGAACAACCGTCGTATGTCCCTAGCCAACAAGTCCTTCAAGGATGTTGTGAAGGCGACTGTTCAGCCGACCAGCCACTAAGGTCTCGTTTAGGTCTGATTAGATGTTTGTAAATC
>OMIY01000417.1 GCA_900299215.1 bacterium
GCCAGACGGCCATGACAGCTGGAACTAGAAAGAACATGACCAAAAATTCAAGCATGGATCCGGATGCTGCCCAAAAGCCCAGGCGCCGCACTGGGGCTAAGTCGGACAGGCAAAGAGATCCAAACCCGATAACTGTTGATACCGAGGTATAGAAGCACGGCAATAGCTGACGTCTAAATGGCGTGCGCCAGCTGAAGTTACCGCGCTGTTCTTGGGCCACTTGCGAGATGTAAATAAAGTCCTCGGTTGTGGCAAGGGCAACGATCGTAAAAAGGCTGTTTGACAAGATATCGACGGGAGTGCCCGTGAGTCCCATCAGGGCAAATAGTATGGTCGTTGTGAAGACCAAACTTAGCGCCATGATCAAGCCGCCTGTCCACGTCCCGTAGATCAACCTGATGCTGACGCAGACGATCAGCATAACCAGCAGATTAAGTCCCTGGTCTTTTAGGAGGCTCTCAACGAAGTACCATTTGCACGCGGCACTGCCGCTGATCATAGCCTCGACATCAGCACCTGCAGGAAAGATTTGCTCGAGATCGGCTTTGAGTGGTTTCACTAGCGCAGGATCGAAGTTGCCGTAAACGCCGTCTGCAGCTGCGCGGCGAAGAAAGATATCGACAATCACGGCATCTCCCTTGGGGCTCACTATAATGCCGTCAAGTGGTGATGCTCCAATGGGAGCTAAGGGTGATCCCGCTTGGGATTCTATCTCGGGCTGCAATGGTTCGGAGTCACACCTGAGTGGCACGAGTTCTGGGTACCGCAGCGTCAGCTCGGTCTCCCTTCCTATCCGGTAACCAAACGGTGACTGCATCCAGTCGATCTCTGGACTATTGAAGTCGACGTGACGTGACCAGGAACGAATAGCGCATAGATCCGTATTTGACAGTACCTTGCCGTCTCTGCGCTTAAATAAGACCGTAAGTTCGTGTTCTCCGGGGAAGGCCACCTTGACCAAACTTTGGCGCTGAGCCTGTGGTGACGCGGCGTCGAGCATGTCAGCTATAGAGATCATTACCCGAAGTTTGCCAGCACCGGGTAACAGGGCCAAAAAAAGTATCGCCGCTACGGCTAGCACCAGCCGTGGGCGTCTTGTGACAAATCTCAGAATCTTAGCAAGGACGCTACCGGGGACCTGTATCAAGATCCTGTTGCCGAGGCGTCCTCGCTGATTGTGGCACTCCGTTTTAGATAGCAAAGGCAATGGCTACACCCGGAGTGGTGGCAAACCAGCCGCCCCATACTTGGCCGAGTACCCGCAGCACTCGCGCCACGTCGGTAGGTGAGTTTACGTCCGGTGCATATGGCTTATACGCCGCCGGGTCCCACTGTGTGGCTTCACCATAATGAAAGTTGCGCGATTCCATGCCAGCCACCATGATCGACTGATCGCCTGGTTTAAACGCAGTCGGCATGAAAGCCTGAAGATTTGCCGGAGGATTAGTGTAGAAGGCCGGAATGTTGATCGTCACGGTTTCGCCGGTTACGGCACTGCGGACTGGTTGACCAGACACCATTGCTTGGATGTTGCTGAGTGATGCGTCGTTGATACGTTGCCAAGGGAGCAGACGGCTCGGGTTTAGGATTTGAAAGTCGTTAACGTCATGGTCACCGCGTGCTTTCGTCGATTTCCAAGCAGTGGCGATGTTATCCACGGCGGCTTTCAGGTGGTTATAGGCCGCCGGCATGTACTGGGCTGCATTCGGCAATTTCGCAAAGAGATTAGGATATTTTTTGACAACTTCAACGCGATCCATTGCGGATAGGCCTTGCGGCGTTCTTGAAAAGACGATGTTGATGCCCATTTTATTGCCGAGTTTTTCACTGGCATCTACGATGTCGTCGTTGTTGAAGGAAAGAAAGACAAGAGTGTTGTGGTAGATGCTGTGGAGGCCCGAAAGCGCAACGTTCTTTTCGACGTCTGTGATGGTGACAAACCGATCTTGGCTGTCAGCGAAACCATTGGCACCGTATACCAAACGGTTATCCCACACGATGGGGGTTGTGCTCGAAATGGTCAAGCCTTCGAGGCGGTTGATGGCGGTGTCAAGGGCTTGGCTGGCGACTAACTGATTGAAAAGGAAAGCCTGAAGTTCGCTGACTGTAGCAAAGCGCTTACTGATTCCTTGATAGGGGAGCATGAGGTAGTCAAAGATTGCAAGCCAAGCCCCAGTCCCGCTACCACCGTTGGCCGGAGGTGGTGAGAAAAGGTTAATCCCGGCAGCTGTAGCCATCAGAGAGCTCACCAAAATTGAGTCAGCAACCTTACTTTGTTTGGCAAGATCGTGAACTAAATGGCCTATGCCTCGCAGACCTTTAAGTGGAACGAGTTGAGCTGCGATATAGCGCAGGTCCATAGGGTACGAGGCGTACTCCTGATCTATTTTGTTCAAGAGCCCAGCAACGTCGTCGGCCGATTGCATGGCGACAAATTGTGATATGAAATTTTTCAGCTGGGGCGATTCTTGGTCCTCAGAAGCCTGGCCCACGCGACCACCTTTGGCCGCACTCTCGGTGGTGGACTGAGGTGACGATTTGCAGGCAAACAAAATCGAAGCAAAGCTACACACGCAGAGCATCGAGATCGATCTAGGCAATTTCATAGAAGCTCCTTCGCTATAAGCACAGGAATCAACGAGTGATACGCCTTGACTCATGACTCGCATGCGTTTGCATCTAGCATAAATGATATTTATTTAGAGTACTAGAAATGCTCGGGTTCATGGTAAATTTTTATAGTCCATCCCCTTTTTTTTAATCCCTGAACCTTGGATTCCCGATGAGCTCCAGGAAAAAAATCCCTCTAGATTTGCCGCGTGGATTCACTGTCAATCCTCCGCAATTTGATTTATCAGAGATTAATTTTTCGCAGCCTATTGATCCTTGGCATGATTTCATGCCCGAAGAGCTCACTCATGTCTTCCACACGCCATTTTATAGCGAACTCACTCCCTATGAGCGTCGTGACTACAACAGGCTTTCAGCCATGGCGCTTTGTGAGCAGTTTATTTTTCTTGAGGACTATCTACTTCTCCCCACGATTGAGCGCCTGCTTTGCAGTCCAAACGTCAGTTGCAGTGACGGCATGACGTCCTACCTGAGGCAGTTTGTGGTCGAGGAAAAGCGACACAGCGAAATGTTCTGGCGTACACTTGAAGCGGCATCTCCCGACCGTTATAGCGAGCGCCGATTTGTTTTTGCTAAGGTGAAGTCGCGTCGCTGGTTACGCAAGGCGCTTTCACTTTGGCCGGTTCGGATGCCTCTTTGGATTTGGCTGAGCATGCTCCTCGAGGAGAGGACGGTATTTCTCGCTAGGCGCTTTAGCATTGCCGCCAATGTCAGCCCTCTGTTTAAGCAAGTGTTTGAACTCCACATGTCAGAGGAGCAGCAGCATGTCGATCTGGATGAAATCCTGATCGATGCCATCTACCGTAAATTGCCAATGTGGTTGCGCCGACTCCAAGCCAGGCTGCTGCAGCGCTTATTTAGAAGCTACGTGAATCCAAAAATTTCGCCAAGGACCGTGGTGAATACCTTGGTCGATTTGCATCCCCGGCTGGCCCCTTGGCGGCAAAAGGTGATTGCGTTTATGAACGGCCCCGAAGCTCATCTAAGTTTCCGACGGCTAAACTTCACCAAAAGGGCCTTACCACGGACTTGCCGCCAACTTGCAGCCTTTCCCGAACTGCGACAAGTCCTGAACTTGCTCGAACCAGAAAAAATCTCCTTGCCCAGCGGAGGCAAGGCTGTGTACTCAGATAGGTCATACCAGTTGTGATCTTGAGTGCTATCTTGAGTGAGACCTTAAGTCTTTCCTGTTTACATAAGAACCGAGTATTTTATGTCCATGTTTCTGAATAGATTAAGCAAAATTGTGTTTACCTTGATGCTTCCCGTGGCTGTTATGAACGGTGGCTGCGGCAACTCCAAGGACAAGGATGACGACAAGCCGAGCTTAAACCTCACTCCGGCGCCGAGTGGTGAGGGCTGCCCAGAGCTCTTGTTTGACTTCGCCACGGTTGGTGTGCCCGAGTATGACCTCCTCTACACCTACGTAGCGGTGGCGGGCAGCACTGTGGGTAGCGACGATAACATCAATACCTTTGAGGGGCATACGCTGCGGGTCCAGCCGCGTAACTGCCGCTCGCTGCCAAGCGGTAGCATGCTGATCAATACGGTTCAGGTTGCCAAGGTCGACAAGGAAAGTGGTTTGATCACGGCTGAGGTCATCTTTCTTGCTGATCCCGAGACCGGATACTACAAGGCTAAAACGGTCCAGACTCGGATACCGGTCTATCCGATAAATTTTCGCAATCAAGGCAACTAAATCTACTAAATACAAATAGTTATAAGCATAAAAGTTTCTGTATATAAAAAAATATTAATATAGTTTTGCCTTTCTGCCGATAAGCCGTTAGGATCAGGGAATCACGGCTTCTCGGAGCAATCTCATGCTATCAAGTAAGGCATCAGACAGGGCGAAATCTGCGCCGGCAGCTATGGCTGGCCGTCTGGTTGCCCTTTGCAAGGCGGTAGCCGAGCCCCTGAGACTTGAGGTGATGCAGGTCTTGAGCAACGACACCTTTGGTGTGCAGGAGCTGGCTCGGATATTCGATATGCCGCAGCCTGGTATGAGTCACCACTTAAAGATCTTGGCGCGGGCAGAGCTGGTACAGACGCGCCGGCAAGGAAATAGCATCTTCTACCGGAGAGCGTTGCTCCGGGGAGACGACGAGCTATCCAACTTTTTGGCGAGCTTGTACAACACGGTCGAGACCCTGCCGCTGAGCGATGATGTCAGAGCAAGAATTGGCGTTGTACACGGTGAAAGGGCGGAGCAGTCACGGGCTTTTTTTGCACGTAATGCCGGCAAGTTTAGCGAGAATCAGGCGCAACTTTGCGAGCTTGATCACTACTTGCCCAACCTACGTGAACTTCTGGACATGATGGAGCTTCCGCCTGCCAGTACGGTGCTGGAAGTTGGACCTGGCGCGGGCGAGCTTCTGCGTGAGCTGGCGCGCCGTTTCGACCATGTAATTGCCCTAGATAACTCTGAAGAGATGCTGAATCTTACACGTCGAAGTATCGGTGGTGCTCAGCGTGAGCATGTGTCATTTGTAAATGCTTCGCTTGAAGATTATGACGGCCAGGAAGGCAGTCTGGATGCTGTCGTGCTGAATATGGTGCTTCATCATTTGCCCTCACCGCGGCAAGCATTCTACCGCATACGTGAGTTACTGCGCCGCGGCGGCAGATTACTCATAGCTGATTTGGGACCGCATGATCAGGAGTGGGTCCGGGAGTCGTGCGGTGATGTTTGGTTAGGTTTTGATCCGCAAGAGCTACGAGACTGGGCTTTAGGCGCTGGTTTTAGTGAACCACAGACGCTTTATTTGGGGCTCAAAAATGGCTTTCAAATTCAAATTCAATCGTTTCGTGCAAGCCATGAGGCTGCATTTCACTCATCGAAAGGAAGATAGTATGACGAAGCCTGATTACAAAGTTGCCGACATGAGTCTGGCCGATTTCGGCCGTCGCGAGATCAAACTCGCCGAGCGTGAGATGCCAGCGCTGATGGCGCTGCGCCGCAAGTATCACCAGACACAGCCTCTCAAGGGCGCCAAGATCATTGGTTGCATTCACATGACCATCCAGACCGCGGTTCTGATTGAGACCTTGGTCGAGCTCGGCGCCGAAGTGCGCTGGTCATCTTGCAACATCTTCTCGACGCAAGACCATGCAGCTGCTGCCATTGCCGCTCGCGGCATCGCCGTCTACGCGTGGAAAGGTCAGACCGTCGAGGAAGGTGACTGGTGCATCGAGCAAACCATCTTGAAAGATGGTAAGCCATGGGACTGCAACATGATCCTCGACGACGGTGGCGACCTCACCGGCATGATCCACAGCAAATACCCGCAGATGCTGGCTAAGATCCACGGCATCACCGAGGAGACCACCACAGGCGTGCACCGCCTGCTGGAGATGCTTGAAAAAGGTCAGCTCAAAGTTCCGGCCATCAACGTCAACGATGCCGTCACCAAATCGAAGAACGACAACAAATATGGTTGTCGTCACAGCCTTAACGACGCAGTCAAACGCGGCACCGACATGCTGCTCGCTGGCAAGAAGGCGCTCGTCATCGGCTACGGTGACGTGGGCAAGGGCTCGGCGCAAAGCCTCCGTCAGGAAGGCATGATCGTCAAAGTTACCGAGATCGACCCGATCTGCGCTATGCAGGCGTGTATGGACGGCTACGAAGTGGTCTCGCCCTACAAAAATGGCGTCAACACCGGCACGGCCGATGGCGTCGACAAGGAACTGATGGGTCAAATCGACTTGATCTGCACCACGACTGGCAACGTCGACGTTTGCGACCGCTTCATGCTCCAAGCTGTTAAATCTGGCGCAGTGGTCTGCAACATCGGTCACTTCGACAGCGAGATCGACACCAAGTTCCTCCGCGACAACTACAAGTGGCAAGAAGTGAAGCCCCAAGTCCACAAGATCTTCCGTGATTCCAAGGACGAAGAAAACTTCATCCTCCTTCTGTCCGAAGGTCGCCTCGTGAACCTAGGCAATGCCACCGGTCACCCATCGCGCATCATGGACGGCTCCTTTGCCAACCAGGTGCTGGCGCAGATGGA
>OMIY01000418.1 GCA_900299215.1 bacterium
CAGCTCTTGGCGGTGGCGGAGGCGGCGGCATGGCGGCTGCTACCTTCGGTTCTGGGCGCGATGCCGGTCCAGGGATGGTTGCTGGGGGCTCGGTGTCAAAAACCGGGAAGCTAAGATCAAAATCATCGTTTGGCACCGGTGGGGGAGGTGACTCTTGGGTGGCAAACACACGACGACCTCGCTGGCCCTCCAGCGTTTGTGGCATTTGCGGCATTTGAATCGTGACGGGTGGCCTTGGCGTCTCCTCCAAACTGGTCTCATTAATAGGCGGTAGGCCGGGGAATCCACCGCTATGAATGACCGTTGCGTGCTGGGCTCGGTGCGGGGGCGTCAAACTGAGCTCAGGTTCGCTTTGGAGTGCTCCAAGCGTTGGGTCGGTTGATTCTGCGTCGAACGAAAACAGCGAAATCGAATCGCCGCTGGGTGGTGCTGGTGGTTCTGCCCCGCGATGATCGGCGAACGGACCAGAGAGTGGTTTAGGTGGAAGCGATGTCGGTGGTCCAGACGGCATGGCACGCATCGGTGGAGGGGGTGGGGGAGGGGGTGCCGATAGACCTAGCATTTGGTCGATGGTTGCGACGATGTCAGCAGATTCGAAAGGTTTTTTGAGCACCTTGGTGAACCCAGCCAGACCGAGCGCGGCTTCGTCCACACCATCGTAAGACCCGATGAGAAGAAGCATAGGAACGCCACCAGCTTCTGCCCTCAACCTAGCGAAGTCTTCTGGACCGCGCACGCCTGGAAGGCTGGCATCGATGATGATGGCGTCGGGTTTAATCCTACCGACAGAAGTCAGCGCCTCGATCAATGAGGCTGACTCGACTAGATCCACCGGAGATCGCTGAAAAGCAATGCGGATGACCTTTTGAATGGTAACCGAGTCGTCGGCAACAAGTAGGTTACGACGCATACGACCCTCTAACTGATCGGCTTAAATGTTGGTACTCAAGCCTAATTATAGCAGAGCTTTGGCTGGGACCACAGTGGTCGCGCTTGGCTCAGGGTTTATGTCTAGCCGGCAGTACGCTTTTTGAGATTGGTATTTATAGCCAAAAGGATAAGATTTCTTAGGTGCCGGTTGGTTTCCGACAGGGCTTGTAGGATCAGCTTGTAGTCGTTCATGGTGAAGTGACCGCCTTCGACGCTGTTAAGCTCGAAGAAGCAGCGCACGCGGAGATTCTCCAAATAGACCAGTTTGCTCTCATAAAGGCGCTTCAGCGTATCCACGTCGAGCCCGTGCGCTTCAATGGGCCGCAATAGCTCGCCCATGATCTCGCGATAGGTCGCAAAGTCGGTGGATTGATCGTTACGCATCAAGCTGCCTTACTTGGTCTGGTCCAGTTGGGTCGATTAAATACATTCATCACTTGGTCTTAATCGGCTGACCACTCGAATTCTTTAAAAGTTCGTAGACCTCGGCGTCCAGAGTAGTAACATAACTTCTTCAAACCTTTTGATGAGGTGCTTAGTTTTGGCAATCCAACAAGGTAGCGTTGCGCTATCACGCTATCTGCTTATCGGTGACGGCAGCAGGCCCAAGCTCGCGGATATGGCAGAAAGGCTGCTCCCTTATCAAGCTCCGCCACTGGTTCTCGATGGCGTCAAAAAAGAGGAGCAATGTGGGTGGGTACGTCCGGTTGGCATCGATGGTGTGAAAGTCGATTTGCCGCCAGATCATCCTTGGGATCTACACGACTGCCGCGTCGCCGACGGTGTCCTGTTGAGGATGCGCATCGAGCGCCGCAAAGTGCCTGCAACCCTGCTACAAGTGGTCTACAAGCAACGCTTTTTTGCTATCAGCCAGAAGTCTGGTAAGACCCCGGGCCCGAAGGAGCGCCGAGATCTCCGCGACGAGGTAAAAGCCGAGCTTATGGGGCGAGCACTTCCAGCTCTTAGCTATGTTGATGCCTATTGGCGCGATCAGACTGGCGAGGTCATGGTGTTTTCAACCAGCAAAAAGGCCAGAGCCTTGTTTGAGGGCCTTTTTCGCTCGACATTTGCCGACCACATGGGGTGCCAATTGCTGGCTATGGAGCCGCTACTGATGGGGATGACGGCGGCGGATTTAGCTGATTCGCAGGTTGCCAGTGAGGCCGTCAGTCGGCTATCGTTAGCGACTCCCGTGATATTTGCTGAGCCATCGCCCCAGTAAAATAAATACCGATCATACTGCATCTAGTTCTTTAACAGAGGATATACGCCGTGAGTGACGAAAATAAACAACCACCAGGGTCACCTGAGTCTAATGACAGCGCACTAGCCGTTGCCACCGGACCTGCATTTGACCACCGTAGCGATGGGGAGATCAATCGGGGCCGGCCTGCTTGGTCCGAATGGAGCGCGGAGGACATCGGCGAACGCTTATTTGAATGGCGTGACTATACCCCGATTCCGTTGATCATTTTGGTTCTGAGCCTGGGTGCGCCCACGGTTCGAACCGCAGTGCTAGGCACGGTCATCACCATGCTTGGTGAGCTGATTCGCATCTATAGTGTTGCCTTCATCGGATCCGTGTCGAGGACGCGCAATGTCGAGACCGCAGGTTCGGCGCTGATCAAGGGCGGACCGTTCAGCTACGTCCGCAATCCGCTATATGTTGGTAACTTCTTCATTACGGTCGGTCTGGCAATCTTTAGTGGTGTGGGCTGGATCATCTTTGTCGCAGCAGCTCTATTCAGCTTTCAGTATTACTGCATCGTTGCTCATGAGCAGCGCCTGCTTATTGGACGGTTTGGCTCCGCTTACGAGGAGTACATGACGCAAGTACCGCCATGGATTCCCGCCAAGTGGCCGACCTTAGAAAATTTGGAATGGCCAACTACTTTCTCCCCGGCTTTACGCAGTGAGCGTCGCACGCTGATGACGATCGCATTGATGCTGATACTGATGTCTCTCCTTAGTGGAGCGACTGGCCCCGCTCTATAAAAAGCCTAAGCGCTCAGTAGAAGTGAGCGTAGCGTTTGACGCGGTCTTTGACTTAAACGGTTGAGGAGCGCGTCAACCCCTTCGTCTTCCTGCCAGTCGAAGCCTCGAACGCCCAACTGGCGCCAGGCCGTTGGCAGACGTTGCCATCCCGTCTTAGCCCAACTGAGCTGGCGCTCACGGGCTACTACGGTCGCTACCTCGACTAGGACCTTGCGTCCTGCACCTCGAGCCAGCAGGGCATCGAGATAGAATCCCCAAAAGCCACGTGTCGCTCTGGATAAGTTCAACTCCCGTAGCAACGCTATGGTGATGCCATCAGGTTTTTCACCCCAGATCCCCTGCATGACGTCCCAAGCTTGCTTCAGAGCCATCGTTGGCTCCGTGACTACTAGTTGCTGGAACTGTGTGCGGATTGAATTAATCAGCTCGGGCGGAACTGAAAATTTAAGAGGTGCAGCTCTTTCCATCTGGCTGAGTAGATTAATGCGCTGCTGATGCTGCGTATCTATAGCTTGGTCCCAATTCACCTTAGCCATCATGGCATGTAGGGGATCCCAGAAACTGGAGACGTCGCCGAGGTCGGCAAGGTTAGTGGCCGATAGATCAGATCCGGCAAATGCTTGAAACGGCCGCGCTTCATCAGTAGGACCAAACTTGGGCCTCCCTTGACCCTCTCCTGACTTTGGTTCTGCAACAGTGCCAAAGGCCTCTTGTGCTTCTCGAGCCAAAAGGTCAAGGCGTTCAGGGTCGAGAGAACCCGAAGTTGAGCTGGCAATACCTACTTGACTGGGGTCATCAAGGCTCAGAAAAGCCATACCAACTGGCGGTACTGAGACACTAGTGCGATCGGCTGTTGGGATAGACTCATCGGCCTTATTTAATGCCTGAGAAACACGTGTGCTAGCGGTCGTTTTCGGTGAAGGGAAATCCTCGCCTTTAGTCGCTGCGAAGGGATTGCGGGAGGAATTCGCTGATTTGATAGCGGAACCCACGCGACTTGGAGTGCGATCACGGAGCAGACCTTCGACTGCTCCCTGCAACTTGCTTAGGCTAGAGCTCTTTGAGCGTCCAAGTTTAAGAGGCTTCGATCCCGTTGAGGTGCTTGGTTCAGGGTTACTATCGAGCATATCGACCTTGAGGGACTCCGTGTCCTCTGGGCTAGGAAATGCCAAGGTCTGAGTATCGTCACCGAGGTCGAGATTTGATAGCGATGAGTCCAGAGCATCAGCTAGGCCAGACTCTGGTGTCAGTAGGTCAAACTCCAATAACGCGGGAGGGGGAGTATGCTCCGTTGATACGACATCTTCCTCGACGTCGCTTTTTGCATTGTCGATTAATGCAGCTGCACTTAGTTTGTCGCGCTCGACACGCAAGACGCCAGCCTTAGCGGCGCGGCCTAACTTTTCAAAGGCGGCAATCAGAATGTCATAAGCTCGTATGTTTTTGGGGGCGGCATCATGAACCATGCCAACCACGCGCAGAGCCTCGGTCGGAGCTTTGATCAGGAGGCCTTCCCCCAGATCCAAGACACGCTCGGTCTTTTCCTGTTCGTTTGGAAGTTCGCTAACAAGTGCCAAATACCGATCGATCATCGTCGAGGTGGGTGTCTCGGCGACCCGTGCCAAAATCTTTTTAAGGCCGTCTGTCATGGGCTAACTCCCTGCCAGACAGAGTATCGGCCACTTTAGGCCGAAGCATTAGCCGACTTATTGACGCCAAACTTTAAGACTTTTTACTTTTCCAAACAGTACGCATCCAGGCTTCGACCTCTTTGGGTTCGCTCGGGATGTCTGAGGACAAATTACGACAGCCCTTAGCCGTGACTAAGACGTCATCTTCGATCCTGACGCCAATGCCACGATATCGTGCGGGCACCGTCAAATCATCTGGTTGGAAGTATAGACCCGGCTCTACGGTCAAGACCATGCCTGGTTGCAACTTGCCGTATTTATAGGTCTCTTGGCGGGCTTGGGCGCAGTCGTGGACATCAAGTCCGAGCATGTGACTGACATTGTGTAGCGTGTAGCGCTTGAAATACTGGTTTTCTGGTAGCAGTGCGGTAGCGGCACTCATGGGCAACAGGCCTAGCTCCTCTAAACCCAGGGCGAGAACCTCCATGGCGACCCGATTGGGTTCCATGAAATCGTTACCAGGCTTAACTGCTTTGATCGCGGCCTTTTGGGCTTTGAGCACCAGGCTGTAGATCTCCAGCTGCTCCTTGCTGAATTTGCCACCGATAGGCAAAGTACGGGTGATGTCCGCAGTATAAAGACTATGGCCCTCGACCCCGGCATCAAGAAGCAGGAGGTCTTTGGCCCTCAGCTTGCCGTCATTCTTTTTCCAGTGCAGAGTACAGGCATGTTCGCCCGCGGCAGCGATGGTGCCGTAGCCCACGTCGTTGCCTTCTTGCCTGGCTCGCGCCCAAAATGTGGTCTCAAGCTCACGCTCACTTTTGGCGACTTTGAGTACGCGGATCACATCTTCAAAGCCACGTTTGGTCGCCTTGATCACGGCCCGCAGCTCAATGATTTCTTGGTCATCCTTGAGTAAACGCAGCTCGCTTAGAGCATTTGCCAGCTCACGGTCACGTTGCTGGTTACTGTCGCCGGTTTTACCGGTCAGAGCCTGAGCGCAGCGCGGCGAATAATCCCTTAGCAGTCGGTAGCCCTTGACGGTAGAGGCTTTGGCCGAGGCTAGATAGGATTCTAGCTCACTGAAAGGTAGACACTCGTCCACACCGGTCAGTACCTGCAGCTCAGGCAGTCCGGGACGTGGGCCTTCCCACAGCTCACCATTGATGCGATCGGTAAAAAAACTAGCATCGGTCTTGCCCGCATTGGGTTCGCCGAAGAGTATGGTTTTGTGAGCTTTGCCTTTGGGCTCAAGAACGAGCACGCAGTCCGGCTCATGGCAGCCAGTGAGATAGAAGAAATCCGAACCTGCACGGAAAGGATAGAACTGATCATTCGCCCTGACTTTGCGCTCACCAGTCGGAATGACCAAAAGCTCACCCGGAAATAGACCACTCAAAGCGGCTCGCCTTGCCTTGTGGTTAGCAAGGTGACGTGCTGGATTGGCTCGGGTCGGGCGCACTCGCCAGTGCCTGAGCATAAATTGCACCAAGTTGGGTGGGGTGGCCGAATCGTGGGCCTGCTTTGCTTCCGGACGGGAGTTTTGAAAGGTGCTCACTCTATGCCCTCCATGGACGACCTGCGAAAAGCAAGCCGATGATCTCCAGTTCAATTTCACCGGCGGGGCGTTGAGCCACGACTAGATCTCCAACGCGACGACCTAGCAGCGCTCGAGCCACCGGGGATTTGTAGGAAATTCCGTCAGCGTGAAACTCAGTCTCGCCCTCACCAACTATGGTATATGATTTTTCAGCACCATCCTCATCGACCACCTGAACCGTTGAGCCAAAACTCACCCGGTCACCGCTCAAATTGGATGGATCGACAAGTTGCACGTCCTTGAGCAGACCACCAAGGTAACGCAGACGCTTATCGAGTTCGCGCAGCCTTTTTTTGCCGTAGATGTACTCCGCATTCTCGGACCTGTCTCCTTCGGCTGCGGCAATGGCAATACCCTGGACTACTTTGGGCCTTTCAACTAGGAGCAGCTCGTCATGCTCCTTAGCGAGCTCCTGAAAGCCATGGCGCGTCATCAGGCGCTTAGGTTTGTCACTGCTTTGCTTGATGGTCTAAGCCTTCCGGTAGCGTAGGGCCTTATCGGGTATCTGCGGGTATGTGAACAGACCATCCGCTCTATAGGACGGCGACATGATCACATCGTTAAAGTGAGCCATGAAGTCCTCTTTGGTGATCTCAAAGTCACCATTACCCTCAACTGTGATCTTGAAGGACTGCTTAGGATGCAGAGGCTCGATCTTATGTTTGTAAAACGTCAGTCGAGGGGCACTCCAAGAGGCTGCAAGCCCGCGGCGGGTTTGAGGGGGAGTGCTGGGCTGTCGCTTCGCCCTAGGTCTCGGCGCTGCCTCGGCAACAACGCGCCGTGGAGGCTCTGGTCGTAGAGCAGCTAACTTATCGGCCTCAGCTTGGGCAGCCGCCTTTTTCAAATGCTCAGCATAAGCAGCAAGCTGCTCAGCTGAAAATTCTATAGTGGCCTCTTCAGGTTGTACGATGACTGGATCGTCCTCAAACAGGAGATCCGGCAGGATCAGCACCTCTCCGCTTGGATTGATGACCTTATAGCGAAGTTCGAGGCTATCATCGATCACTATAAATAATTTCAGATTCTTACGGTTACGGACGGCATCGATAGGCTGATCGAAAGACATGAAACTTAAAGCACCTCGGTCGGCAGCACTTGAGACTCTATAATCCAAACCTTAGAGGTATCGGGGTTGATGCCATGATGGCAAGTGTTTTTCCCGAATTCAGGCCGCATTATTGTTTTTCTTCGTCGAGGGCTCATCAAGCTCTTTAAGTTTGAGGACGGCCTCGATACAGGCCACCGTGCGCGACACTGACTGCGGACGTATCTCCACAGCTTCAGGGTTGGTCTTGAGGGCGACAAGTTGCAAATTTGCCGCCTTGGCCAGAAGAGCCTCCTCGAAAGGCACACCGATGGCCTTCTGCAAGTTCTCCTTGAGGAGGTCGTAGGGTATTGTGCAGGCCTGGTCCATCGGCATATTCTGGCGCGCAGCAAATTTGACCAGCGCTGACAGGAGCCTGGTTTCCTTGTAGCTGAACTTAGCTTTGAGGTATTTCTTGGCTGAGCCGTGCTTGGTCTCGCGGACAAACTGAACGAAATGCGTCATTTTTTGGGCAGCTTGCAGTTTAATGACCTGACGTTTGCGTTCGGGCTCGATTTCGACCCGGATCAGCCCAGCGTCCAGCAGGACGTTGTAGATGCGATCTATCAATGGTCGCTCCATGTTAAGGACCATTTCCAGGCGTTGTAGGAGATCGGCGATCACGACGATCTTGCCCGCCTCTTGGGTGATAGCGATAAACTCGGACATGTTTGCGATAGCCGCTACCATGAGCTGGGCGTAATAAATGTGGCTAAGCTGATTTTCTTGTAGCTCACGCACGCGCAACGACTGAGTCGCGAACGATGCATTCATCTGATCAAGACGCGCGCCGTATTCTTTCAGCACGATTTTGAGCCAAGGTGGCAGCGTGTCGACGGTTTTGGTGACGTTTGCATGAGGAATGATGCGGCAACGGGTTGCCGTCAACGTTCGCGCCGATGCCATCCTTGGACCATCAGTCAGGCAGGTCATAACGCCAATGATCTCACCCGTTCGCATGGTACTTAGGCGAACCTCTTGCCCTTCTTTGACGGTAAAGATCTCGACTTCACCCTCGTCGATGAAGAACAGATCTCCACCTGGCTCACCCGCATTGAAAATCAACTTCCCTTGAGTGAAGCTGCGCTCTTCGACTTTACCGGTATTACTTGGGGCTGTGGGCTTAACATTGCTCATAGTCACCGTCCTCACTGAAACGCAGTTGTGCTTTCGGTCAGGGCGGCAGCGAACCTTAGCCTTTACCTGGCTAAATTCTTGGTCGACGGCAAAAAAAGTTCGTAAACTTATATTTAATTAGTGTTGTTGCGCTAAATAAAAATCGATAAGCCCAACAGCACTTGAAAGCCACCAGCAGTGACATTTACATTGCCACCGCTGGTTTTGCGCCACTGTTGGTAACGTTCCAACCGTGGTTGGAAGCTTAGGTTTTGCCCAAGCATAAAGTTAACCCCACCACCGAAATTTAGATTAGTCCCACTATAATCCCCTGTGAGGGATAGATAGCTATTTTCACCGCTGATGAAATCGAATCCGACGTAGGCAAACGGCACAGTAGCGTCGCTACTAAGAGTCCCGAAATTGTATTTGAAAAGTGGCCCTATCGCCATGGAACTTGAGTTGTTGCTGCCGTAACTGGTGGAGCTATAGCGAAATACTGGGCCAATCTGATATTGCCTGACAAAGAATAGCCAAGATACGTCGGCCTTGATCGTGGTACGCGACTGATCGCCCCCATCACCAATTTTCACCGTTCCTGAATCAAGGCTTCCAGATGCATTGATCTCAGCACTGTAGTTCTTAGCCGCCGCCAATGGAGCGATTGTGATTAGCAAGACCAAACTGGCAATTCCTTTTGCCATAGTTGCTTTTGAGATGTTTAGCATCGCCGACCTCCAGATCAAGATCCACTTAATGGTTGGTGATTACCAGACTAGATTTGGGTGCGACTCGGTGGCCTGCAATGTCCTGAGGACTATGGCTAAAGTTCATGGCCACTACTGTGCCATCTGGCATACGCCAAAGGTTGGGTACGTCGTGTTCGGCCGTGTAAAAATTATCTTTCATGCTAACAAGTTCTTTTGGCACATAAGGCGGTACAAAACTTAAAGGCAATGCCGGCTTACCGGATAAGGCGGCGCGGACTTGGTCCGGACCAAGCCCCCACAAGGCACGTTCAGTCGTTAGTTTGGGTAGGTCATCCGATAGAAACAAGGCTCCTCCTGCCGACGCGACTACCCAGCTACCAAGCTGAACCTCATTTTCTGGTAACGGAGCACGCATCAGCACCGGGTCGGCATCGCAAAGCGTTGCCAGGCAAAAGGGATATCTACCCGCGACACTTCTTGCTTGATTGGCGATGAACGCAAAGGTTGGCGGAGGCCAGCCGATGATGGATGGTGTGAAAGCGATGTCACCGCCGACGCGCCAGCCATCGGCGTAGCTGATGGTTGGAATTGGAGGTGCACCAACGGCTAAAAGTTCGGTGTTATTGCCTGCTGCCGCGCGGATAAGTGTAAGAGCACGCTCGTACGCTTCAGTCCCGGTAACCTGGGCGTAGCGTTTGCCTTCAATAGTACCGGCAAAAAGGAAGTCAATCTTAAGCAGCTTGATGCCCCAACCGACCAGTCTCTCCACGGTTCTTTGCAGATGAGCCGCCGCCGCTGGGTTGGTTACATCAAGCACGCCATACTCGCCAGTCGTCGGGTGCGAGTAGTTAGCGCCTTGAACCAACCAGTCAGGGTGGAGCCTGGCCGTGCGACTACCTTTGGCGACGAGTAATGGCGCAATCCAAATGCCCATCTGGAATCCGTGCTGCCTCACATCCTCAGCTAACGCGGCGATCCCGCGAGGAAACTTGGTGTTCGGATACCAGTCACCCCAAGCTTGCTGCCAGCCGTCGTCCAGGACGACGAAACCGGGCAAATTGGCATCTGGTATACGAGGCTGAAAGAGATCGGCAAAGATGCGAGCATTGCTGACGACGTCTTGTGGTTTTACTTTATTCCACAGCTCGTACCAAGAGTTCCAGCCGACTGGAGTCGGTTTTGGGCTCTGTTTGCGACGACTTGGGAGGCCAGCGCTATATTCACTCATGGCGTTAGCTAGCGAAGGACCGAGGTAAAGATAAAAATTCTCGCTGCTAACCTTGTCTCCGGCTTCCGGTGCGAGCTCTTCTAAGGCGCCACTAATCAAACGGACAGCTAGATCGTGCCCAGCCGTGGGGCGCGTCATTTGTACCCAGGTCTTAAGGTGCCTCGCACTAGTCGCCCCAGCAAGAAAGTTGGACGCGCCACCTGCTGCGTAGCTGTACCACCAGGACATCTCCGGCCCACGACGATAAACCTCGTCCTCACCAACCAAGGCCAATGCTTGATCTAGCTCACGTTCCGGAATTTCAGATTGAAGGGAAATAAAACCAGTCTGTGACCAAGATTGAAAGCCATGAGACAACCAGCCTCTGGCGCCGGGCAATTTGATGCGACCGGCAAGCCCAATACCGCGCACTTGGGTCTTGGTCGTCGCTTCAAAGGTCACTCGGTAAGCTGGGTTCTTCTCTAATTTTAGATAGCCCAAACCATCAAGGCGGCAGAGGTATAAGCCGGCACGCAGCTCACAATCTGACTCTTTGGGCTCAATCCACCCCTGTTTAGTTCTCAGTACGGGGCGTAGCATGGCCTCCGACTCTGCGCTGTTGGCGACTAAGCCTTGGTCTGTAAAATGCCAGTCGTGATCAAACTCCGAAGCCGAGCCCGGCGCTGACCAGACAGTTATAGAGAGGGCTGCTGACGCCACAAAAGTGGAGTAGCAGGTCATAGCTTTGTTCCAAGTTGGGGATGGGTCCATCAATTATATCCCAACCTAGGCCCAAGAGGGCGCCTCTTAACAATTCCCTTTTGGTAACTTGCCTAAAAGCCCATCGGCTGTCCATCGGAGCGAGTGTCTGACACACCGACTAAGCCGTCAGCTTGGCGGGCAACCGCCTCAACATCCCCCATCCCAGGATGTTCGATGATGGAATGTCCCATGGACTTAAGTTCCTGGATCACCTTTGTATCAAGTCCACCCTTTTCCACCTCGAGCTGATCTGGCAGCCACTGGTGATGAATACGGTATGCGTGTACTGCATCGGGCAAATTTAGTCCGCGACTCAAGCTGTTAAAGATGGTCTGCAGAGTGGCAGTGATAATGCGTGGTCCGCCTGGTGAGCCCAGTGCCAGGCGCAGCTCCCCCTTACCATCGAAAACCAGTGTAGGTGACATTGATGACAACGGCGTTTTCTTGGCGGCTACAGCGTTCGCATCGCTACCTACGAGGCCAAAGACGTTCGGGGTTCCCGGATGTTTGGCGAAGTCATCCATTTCATCGTTTAGCAAGATGCCTGTGCCTGCTGCAACTACGCCCGACCCGAAGTAGTAATTGACAGTCTGGGTGGTGCTAACAGCATTTCCGTCGCTGTCCATAACCACCAAGTGCGTCGTGGACGGATGTTCGAATTTATCAGCAACGCTTGGTGGCAAGCTGCGTGAATTAGTCGCGTGCTTAGGGTCGATTCCACTGCGGAGCGACTTAGCATAATCAAGCGAAAGGAGTCCCTTAAGCGGAATCTTGGTAAAGGCGGGATCGCCAAGTAGTTGGGCGCGATCGGCAAATGCACGGCGCATCGCTTCGGCAAGCCAATGCACTGCGGCCGTGGATCCATACGCTGCATTGGCAGCCGGCGACTCAGAGAGAATATTCAGCGTTTCTAAGACTGTGATCCCGCCAGACGACGGTGGTGGCATTGCGACGATTTTGTAGCCTGCATAATTGACCTCGATAGGACGGCGCTCAATCATCCTGTAATCAGCTAGGTCAGCGCCAGTTATCAGCCCGTGACCTCGTTTCATCTCTGCGACGATTAGTTTGGCCGTATCCCCGTAATAGAAGTCCTTACTACCGTGAGTGGCAATGCGCTCCAGGGTTTTTGCCAGATCTTTTTGAATGAGGAGGCTGCCGGTCGTAAGCGGTTGGTCATGTTTGAAAAAGATCTTTTTTGTAGCCGGAAACTTGGAAAGTACTGTGGCGCGCTCGGCTAGCCTTTGCGCTAGCATCGGATAAACCGGAAAACCATTCGCAGCAATCTTGATCGCAGGCTGAAGCACGGTCTTGAGTGGCAGTCGGCCGTGGCTCGCATGCGTAGCAACCAGACCATCGACTAATCCTGGTACTCCGACCGCCAAATGGCCGTTGACGGAGGCATCCGGAATTTCGACTTTGCCGTATCGAAATGGCATGGATTGTCCCTGCGGCCCGACAAACATGTCGCGCGTGGCTGCCGCAGGAGCGCGCTCGCGAAAATCGTAAACTTTAGTCTTTTTGTTGGTGGCATCGTGATAGAGCATGAAGCCCCCGCCGCCGATCCCAGTCGATTGCGGCCTGACGACCGAGATGACAAACGACGCTGCTACAGCGGCATCTACGACGTTGCCGCCGGCACGAAGGATCTCGATTCCAGCAGCGCTGGCTAGAGGATGCGCCGTGGCAACCATGGCCCGATGACCGCGGGCAGTGTAACTACTGCGAGAACGGCTTGGGTCCATGGGAGGGTATAGTTGCGACTCTGGTAGTGAAGTGGTGGCAAAACTTACTTCACCTAAAGCAGCTACCGCAAGCACTGCGAGCTTAAGGTGTAGCCTAAGTCTCAGAGAAAATTGACGGTAGGTAGAGATACCGTGGTCTCCTGATGCGGTGAGTGATTGATCTCAAGCTGATACGTTTCCGGTGTTGGATCTACATATAGCGGGTCGCGTGTGTCGATAGCAACGGCAATGCGATGGCCGGCGGGTATATCGTAGGCTGCCATGAATAAGTCGGTGCCAACGGCAGCCGGGCTAGAGTTTGGCTCGTAGCGAGTGTAAATGCCGTGGGTGATAAGGCGGCCGATGTTGTTTTTGTCGACATCGTATAGGTAAGTGGCCAGCTGGACCGGGCCTCGATGGGGCTCGAGGTTAACGGTCACTCGTGGCATGCCTCTGATGCTTGTAGCAATACCCATAGGTTCTGACACGTAGATGGCAGCATGGCTTTTGTTGATGAGTCCCAATGCTTGCATGACCGGAAGTCGTAGATAAGCGTCAGCGGCGTCGGAAAGCAGTGGAATCCCAGAGGTGGCTGCCGAGTCAATATTACCAATCAGGCGTATGACCACACTGGGGACGTTTGACTCGCGACTTGACGACGGCTCTTTAGGAACGACTTTGTTTAGTGTTTTTAGTCTGAATACTGCGGTTTCGGCCGAGCTTGGTTGGGGAATTTGCGCATAATACTCGCGGCCGCGATCGGTGCCGAAACTAACCGGTGGCCGTTTCACGACTTCCGATTCTTTGCCGAGCAGGTGGAAATCGAACCAGGCATGGACATCAAACCAGATTTCGCTTGGTAGACCAAACATTCCTGGCACTGCGCTGATCGCATGGATGCCGTGATCCATGTAGAACATCTTAGGTCCGGTCAACTTTTCGTAGAATTCCCGCATCTGATTGGGTGGAAACAGGCTGTCCTGGTAGCTGTTGCCAACCATGATGGCGACACCACGGGAATTTAAACGGTCGATATAAGTCAGCGGGGAGCGCGCACGTGCCCAAGCTCTCAAATTGTCTACGTTACGGTGGAGTTTTAGATCATCGACCAACTGATACAACTGTGGATCTAAGCGGCCAAATAGGGTGCCGCTGCCCACAAGCAGGCTCAGAGCGACCTGGCGCCCACTTTCATTGGGAGCCAGTGATTCGATTAGGTTACCCCAGCCGCTCAGTGCAACTACAGCCTTGATACGTTCATCATGTGCCGCCGCGAGCAGACCGAGTCCGGCTCCGTAGGAGACGCCAGCCATGGCGATCTTGTTGCCATCGGTGGGTGTATTGGCAACCAACCAGTCGATCATATCGGAAACGTCCTGAATGTCCCGGTCGGAAGCCACGCCCACGCGGCCACCGGATATGCCGAAGCCACGTGGAGCGAAATTGAGGACGACGTAACCATCCTTGGCAAATTCTCTGGCTGGGCCGTCATATTCCCACTCGTTCAAGGCCCAGGAACTGCCCATCAGAAGCGCCGGCCTCTTGCCCGGATGTGTGCTGGGATCCGGTAGAAAGACGCTAGTGCCAATCTTGATACCGTCCGCCATCGGGATGCGATGATGGCGCTCAGTGTAGCCGCGTTTAGCAGCCAGCATTGATTCCGAAGAGGCCGTTTGCTGGGTCTTGCCACAGCCGTTGATGGTCAACCCGATGAGACTGCAGGCAAGGTACGACCAAACTCTCGAAGTCATGGGGTATTACCTCGGCGAGGGATATTGGGGGAACTGCCAAATGTCAGAATTTTTGGGGGTCGGAATCACGGGATCCTTCGGCGAGCTTTGCGAAAAGCCATGCCAAAGCCTATGGTTACATTGTATCACGTATCTGTTTAGAGTCGCAGATGCGGGTGGTGGCCTTTTGTAGTTGCAAGGTAAGTTTAATCTTTGTTATGGTCCGATTTCTCATTTTGCCCAGGGACGCGAAAGGAAATCTATGCCGGGGATTAAGGTCAGAGACGGAGAGCCAATCGAGAAAGTACTGCGGATTTTCAAGAAGCAGGTTGAGAAGGCCGGCGTAATCGGCGACCTCAAAAAAGGTCAGCACTACGAAAAACCGTCAGTAAAACGCAAGAAAAAGGCGATCGCTGCTCGCAAGCGTCGCATCAAGCAGCTGCGCAAAATGGGTCGCGGCGCTTAAGTTTTCCTGAAATATAAGCTATTTAGCACGGGCGGTAGTCAGAGGCTCTGAAGCCTCCGACTTTTCCTGCCCTTTATTATTTGCAGCAGGTGCGTCGGCGTCGTCGATCGGCTCAAGATCTGCGGCGTTTATCTGCTGCATCTGAGCTTGATTCTGCTCGGCCTCTTGGCCTTCGAGCATACCGCTGGTCGGATCGTCGTAGCGGTCGTAGTCGTTTTCAAAATAATCGGTCCCAGCTGTCTCCTCGGTTTGCGGTGCTTCGAACTCTTCCACCTCGAGGGCGTTCGTGGCAGCATTCAAGGTAGTAGGGGTACTGGCAGGCTTATCGGTTGCTTTCGTCAAAAGAAAGTAACTAGCTCCGGTCAGAGCAACAGCGGCCACAAAGATCAGCAGCTTCTTCATTTCACTACCTCTGCATTAAATTTCCGGAGATGACAGTAACCAAGATACTGGACCTTTAGGGCTATGGCAACGTCTAGCCTACTCATGCGCTTTTGCCGCTGATCGGACTCATCTTTGACTCAGACTTTTCAGTAGTTCTCAGAACACTCTTTGGAGCAGTCATTAAACCGGTCTTTGAATGAATCTTTAACATTCACAAGTTGACTGGTAAGCTGCGTCAAAATGCCTGAGGGAGGACACGCAGATGAAGCCTAAGTCTCCACGATCAAACTGGACATGGATATTTGTTGTGGCTTTTCTAGGTTTTGCGGCCGCGGCTCAAGGAGCAGCACGAGAAGCTCCGCGTCATAGACTCAAGCTGGCGGACGGTTGGCGGTTTTGGCTTGGGCAAAACGATCAGGGTGCCGCACCGGACCTGGACGATAGTGCATGGCGACCAGTACGCGTACCACATGACTGGGCGATCGAGCTGGACCACGACAAAAGTGGGGATAGCAACACCAAGTTCAATTGGCGTGGGGTAGGGTGGTACCGTTATCACTACACACCATCGAATGTTGACCAGAGTCGTCGCTTCTGGCTCGACTTTGACGGCGTGATGGCATTTCCCAAAGTCTACGTGAACGGCCGGCTGGCTGGAGAATGGGACTACGGCTACAATTCTTTTCGTGTCGATATGACTCCTTACCTGAAGTTCGGCGAGGACAATGTCATCGCTGTTCAAGTAGACACTCGCAACCATGCATCGCGGTGGTATCCGGGAGCCGGAATCTATCGCAAGGTTGTGCTGACGATCGCTGACCCCGTGCATATCGGCCACTGGGGCACCTTCGTTACGACCCCAAGAGTGAGCCAAGATGAGGCTGAGGTGAAGATCGCTGCGACTGTCGTTAACGACCAAGGGCAGCCTAGTCGTGTAACGGTGCGTACCAGGGTCTACAGCAAAGATGGCAGTCGCGAACCTGTTGCGACACAGGAGACAGAGGTGGATGTGCCACGGCTAGCCTCTGCAAATGTGCAGCAAAAACTTCTGCTTAATAAGCCCAAACTATGGGATATCGATGCTCCTCATCTTTATGCCGCAGCAACTGAAGTCCTAGTTAACGGTGTGGTGAGAGACAGCTACAACACCATATTTGGCGTTCGCACTATGGAGTTTACTAAGGATAACGGATTTGTACTTAACGGTCGCCGCGTTCAACTTCATGGCGCCAACCTCCACCACGACTTAGGGCCTCTCGGGGCGGCTTTTCATCGTCGTGCCGCTGAGCGTCAGTTAGAGATCATGAGGGACATGGGTGTAAATGCGATAAGGTTTAGCCATAACCCGCCGGCGCCTGAACTGTTAGATCTGGCTGACGCCATGGGCATCCTCGTTTTTGCCGAATGCTTTGACAAGTGGGATCAAACAGCAGATCGTTTGCCTCAAGTCGACCTGAATGGCTTTGCCGAGCGGCAAATTAGTCAATTCGTAAGGCGAGATCGCAATCACCCAAGCATTATGATCTGGAGCATTGGCAATGAGATCTGGGATATCGAGGTTAACCTATTTGGCGGTAGTGCTGAGCAGGTTGGCACGATCGCCAGCTACGTTCGTGCAAACGATCCAACCAGGCCGGTCACAATGGCCACTCATTTGACTCAGGCTGTGGGCACTGGACTGCACCGATATCTAGATGTTCAGAGTTGGAACTACGGGCGTAAATACTTAGATGGGCGGGCCGGCTTTCCCGATATGCCCGTCATGATGAGCGAGTCGGCCTCGGCAGTAAGCACCAGAGGTGATTACCGCTTGCCTTTGCCTAGGTATAAAGACGAGTTTCTCGAAACCCCAGTGGTCAGCTCTTACGATTTGAACTCAGTATCTTGGGGCGATATTGCGGATACGGAATTTGCTAATTTAGATCTTTATTCTTTTGTATCTGGTGAGTTTGTCTGGACGGGCATTGACTACATCGGCGAACCTAGCCCCTTTGAGAAGGTAGCCCGAAGCTCCTATTTTGGCGCGGTGGATTTGGTTGGACTGCCAAAAGATCGATTCTATCTCTACAGGAGCTATTGGAATCAAAATGCAGACACGACGCATTTGCTACCTCATTGGAACTGGCCAGATAGACTTGGCCAAAGCATCCCGGTCATGGCTTACACCAATGGCGATGCGGCAGAGTTGTTTTTAAACGGGCGATCGCTTGGACGTCAGACCAAATTTGTCGCTCCGATCAAGCTACCGCCAAATCTCGCGATCGGGAAACTAAGTAGTGCAAGTAGTGAAGAGGCGAACCGAGGCAATCTCGCCCAGCAAGCGGTAGATGCTAAGAGTAGTAGTCGGTGGTGCGCAAAGGACGGAAGTCCGAAGAATTGGTGGCAGGTAGATCTTGGTGAGCCGCGCGATGTTCGCACGGTCCATATTGAATTTGAGCAGGACAGCGCCAACTATCAGTATGTATTGAAAGGCTCGCTAGATGGCAAGAATTGGCAGGCGCTCGCTAAGAAAGACCACCATCGCCGGGACGAATTAGCGTCAACTCATGATTTGACGGTGCAGGCGCGGTATTTGCGCGTTGAATTTACCGCTTTGAAGGATGGCACTTGGGCATCAATTCGCGAGTTTGAAGCATACGATAAGCCGGTGGATCGGTCTTACTACGGCGTGACACGTGCCTACCGGATGCGCTGGGATGACGTGCCGTATGAACCCGGCGAATTGAAACTGATCTCATTCAAGGGTGACAC
>OMIY01000419.1 GCA_900299215.1 bacterium
CGCCAGCAAAGTCGACGCCCCAGTTGAGGCCACGCACCGCCGTTAGACCGAGAGTCGCAACGATCAGGACACCACAAAAGCCAGTGAACGGCAGTGAGTACTTATTGAAGTCGATATTGAACACATGGCGCTGCTTTTCAATCGTGCGCTCACCCAACCATTGCCGCACTTCTTTGTCGCTTTTGGAACGAGCCATAACGAGTTCAAAGAATGCCTTGGTGCAAGTCAGAGACGTGAACAACGACACCAACAGACCGATAATCAAGGTCACAGCAAAGCCGCGAATCGGTCCTGATGGGTTGGTTTCAAGCAACACGAAGCCAGCGATCAAGGCCGTGACGTGTGCGTCAAAAATCGTCCAGAACACCCGACCAAAGCCATTTTCGATAGCCTTTTTGGAGCTTTTGCCCTCGCCAAGCTCCTGCCGGATCCGCTCGTTGATCAGAACGTTGGCATCCACGGCCATACCCAGCGTCAACACAAAACCTGCGATACCGGGAAGCGACAAGGAAAATCCGAAGAGCGCCATCAAGCCGAGCAGATAAAGTCCGTTCAGCATTAAGGCCAAGCAGGCCAACATGCCTGGACGGCGGTAGTGATAGACCATGTAACCGAAGACCAGCATCAGGCCTACCAGAACGCCCTTGATGCCTTCATCGGCAAGTTCTGGACCAAGACTCGCACCCACTTGCCGCTCCTCTAACACCTCAATCGTGGCGGGAAGGGCGCCAGACTTAAGTACGAGCGCAAGCTGATTAGCTTCATTGTATGTGTCTTGCCAGCTGCCACGGTTACCCATAGTGATGACACCCTGGCCAGTGGCAATTTTAGACTGGATGTTGGGTGCCGACACAACTTCGTCGTCCAATACGATGGCTAAACGATGGCCAACGTTTGCGCCAGTGACGTCACCAAAGCGCTTGCCGCCTGGTCCGGTAAACTTCATGGACACCTGTGGACGACGGTCTAGACCCTGGCTGTCCTCAGTGACGAAAGCGTCAAGAATGTCGTCTCCACCAATCTCGGTCGACGCTTCAACGACGTAGGTGGTGTAGCGAGACTTCTTGCCGCCGGCGATGTCCTCACGATTGAGGTAGAGCTGACGGTCGTCAGGTACTTTGGGTTTTGCGTAGTTAAGCAAAGCTTGACGGTCTTCGCCAATCAACGCCGCCTGGCCGCCATTGTTGCTTGCGGTCACGCCTGCAGGCAAGTCAGACAGGTTGTCGAACCCACGGAACTTGTCATCCACCAGTTTAAATTTAAGCTGCGCGGTACGGCCTAGGAGTTCTTTGGCCTTGGTTGGATCCTTGAAACCAGGCAACTGAACTAAGATGGAGTTGTCCGCCTGGCGCCTGTTGATCAGAGGTTCGCTGACGCCCCATTTGTCGACCCGGCTCCGTACCACTTTCTCTGCCTGCTCGATGGCACTCGCCTTAATGCGGCGGAGCTGCTCGTCTTCAAAGCCGAAGTCAATGGTCTGGCCGCTGCGGTTGACTTGCACCATGCCCGGATATTCTTTGCGGAACTTATCCTTGAAGGCAGAATAGTCGACGCCCTCTTTGAGTTCCACTCGCAAGATTTGCTTGCCAGCGACGTTGTATGCTTTCGCGACGCCCTCTTTGTTGTCGTCGGACCACCGCTGAGTTTCTGTCCCAAGGCGGCTTAGCTTATTGTCAACGGCGCTTGTAGTGTTGACGCCAAGGACCAACTGGACCCCGCCCTGCAAGTCCAACCCCAGGGATACGTGCTTCTGCGGTAGCCAGCTAGGGATCCGCTTGGCCATCTCCTCCTCGGAGTTTCGCACTTCCTTTGGAGTCGCAAAGTAAATGATTGAGGGAGCTACGATATAAGCGGCCCAAACAGTAATGGCGCCAATAAAAAACAAACGCCAGCGCAACGGGTTCATACTTCAACCACCCATCTAGAAATGAATTTCAGCTCTACATCCACAGATCACTTTGTAAGTGATTACCTTGATCGACACCAAGTTGCAGCAAATTTTTCGTGCTGTTCCTCATCCAGGTGACGGCAATCACTGGACTTGACTGATTCCTACGACTTGCCAGGCAGCACTGCCAGTGCTGTGGCCGAAGGTCCAGTCCTCAACAAATTTAACCGGTACCGCGTCATTTCCGGCCAAGACCTTTTGGCTGGTCTCATCGATGGTGTAGTCGAGAAGGTTGGCATGGAAGCGTACGGTAGTCAGCTCGTAGTCACCATCGCGCCATGTTTCTCCGATTTCCACCTGACGGACGCTGATGTTTTCCAGACGATTGATCTGGCCTTGCCTCCGTAACTGTTCCAGATCGCCTTGCAAGGTGGCTCGCACCTCGTCACCAAGCAGATCACGCACGGAACTTAAATCGCGGCGCGTCCAGGCTCCCTGCACCCGAAAGAAGATGTCGCTGGCAGTGTCACCGTCGATGGGATCGAGATTGGCTTGATGCGCGCGTTCGGCCTCAGCCGGCGGCATCCTAAAGCTGAGGACCTGATTTTGGGTAGAGGTCGTCAGCGGTGATGCCTGGCGTGACCGAAAATAGCGATACCCCAGGTAGCCGAGTCCAGCGAGCAGTAGCAATTCAATCAAGCCAAAGCCACCACCGCCAGCCATGGGTGCTGAGCCATAGCCCCCACCCATCGCATGCCCGGCCGAGTTGAAGAGCATGCTCCCAAGTAAGCCGCCCGCAAGCCCTCCCGCCATGCCCCGCAAAAACCCCCCGCGCGATGCTGTCTGTGACATCGGTGGCTCGGATCGGTAGTTCTGACTCGGGCTTGGTGTCGGTGTGGTTGGAGCGCGGTAATCTTGCTGCGGCTGAGACAGGGGATACGGGTTGCTTGATGGCCGCTGCCTAAAGTTCATGCCGCTGCTGCGACCGAAGCCACGGCCTCCAAAGCTGCGTCCTCCTCCGGCTCTAGCAAATAGCGGTGCGGTTATTAGAGTTACGCTTAAGAATCCGGTGATCAACCAACCTACTGCACGTCTCATATTTAAACTACGCTCCACGCCGCTCATCTTGGTGGGATAAATCTGATGCTCTTTCCATCCTAGAGACCTATAGACTATGTCATATTGACCTGTCTCTCGGTACTTTTTTGTCCCGCCGGGCTTCAATTAATTAATTGACTCCCAGGCCACGATCTTGCATCGTAAAATTCAGTATATAACAATCAAATTCAATGATTGGGATGTCGATGATCGTCGTAGAAGGTCTCAGCAAGTCATATGGAGGCCGTCGAGCTATCGACGGAGTCAGTTTCACAATTGCCGAGGGGGAGATTGTCGGTTTGCTCGGTCTCAACGGCGCCGGCAAAAGTACAATCCTTAAGATCCTTGGTTGCTTTTTGCTGCCCTCGTCAGGCACGGCCCGAGTCGGTGGCTATTCGGTGGAAAGCGATCCACAGTCGATTCGTCGGTTGATTGGATATCTACCGGACGTGCCCCCACTCTATGACGAAATGACGGTGGACTCCTATCTGAAGTACGTAGCCAGGCTGAAGAATGTGGCGCGCGCTGATGTCGTGCGTAGCGTGTCCGCCGCCAAGGAAAAAACCAATCTTGACGACGTCGGTAGCTCAAAGATTAGCGAGTTGTCCCACGGTTTTCGTCAACGCGTCGGTATTGCTCAGGCCCTGGTTCATAACCCCAAGGTCATCATCTTGGATGAGCCGATTAATGGTCTGGACCCTGTCCAAATTGTTGAGATGCGTGACCTAATACTATCGCTTCGTGGTCACCATACGGTCGTATTGTCTAGCCATATTCTGTCCGAAATAACGAAGACCTGTGATCGAGTGCTGGTAGTTGACCACGGTCGCCTCGTTGCCGAAGGTTCCGAGGTCGATCTCCAGTCTCGAATGGTCGCCAATATGCGGCTCAGTTTGGATGTCAGTCAGGTCCCAGCTGGTTTTGCCGATCGGCTTAAGGGTATCGACGGCGTTGCTGCGGTGCAATACGTCCCAGGTCAAGGGATCGAGCGCTTTTACGTCGAGACCTCGCGTGATGTCCGGGCTCAGGTCGCTAGCCTAACTGTCAACTCTGGCGCTGGGTTACTCGGTCTAAGCCGCGGTGAAGCTGGTCTCGAGGGGCTCTTTATGAAACTTATCAAACCTGTGGAGGAACGCGCCCATGGCTAAAGCGCTGTTAGTCGCCGGTCGCGAGATGAAAGCCTACCTGTCAACCTGGATGGGCTACGTGATTTGTGCGGCCGCACTATTTATTGAGGGGCTTCTTTTTAATGCCTACGCCGTCGGTGCGCAGCCCAAGGGCTCGGCCGAGGTATTGGCAGATTATTTCTACTTTGCTTCTGGTATCGCCATGGTCGCTGGCGTGTTTTTAGCGATGCGACTCTTGGCCGAGGAAAAGCAAAACGGCACGATCGTGCTCTTCTATACCTCGCCCATCACTGAACGCCAGCTGATCTACGGTAAGTTTCTCTCGGCATTTGGTTTTATGATGATTATTCAGCTACTGTCACTCTACATGCCAGGGTTGATCTTCATGGTAGGTAAGGTTTCGCTAGGGCACTTGGCCGCTGGTTATTTGATGTTGGCCCTAATTGGAGCCAGTGCCATTTCGATCGCGCTGTTTGCCTCGGCGATCTCACCAAATCAGTTGGTAGCGGGAGTAACAGGTGCACTTTTTGTCGTAACATTACTCGTCCTTTGGATGGTGGCCGACGTAGTGTCGCCGCCGTTCAAAGAGCTCTTTGGCTATTTAGCCATCCACAACCGGCATTTCATGCCATTTTCGCAAGGTATCGTGCACACCCGTGATGTCGTCTATTACGGATCGGTGATTTTCTTTTTCCTGGAATGTTCGGTACGAGCGCTAGAAGCTAGGAGGTGGCAGGGCTAATGAGTACTTTACTGAATCTACTTCGACTGCCGTGTACCCTGCTGGGATTAATTTTATTATTTGTCGCCGAACGCTATTTAGGCGGCGAGACCTATCATTTAGCATTGCAAATTGCGGCAATGGTTCTGATGGGGCTTGGCTGGTTGCTGACTCTAGCCTTAGCGAGCGTGACGGCCAAGGTGCGGCCGCACGAGGCCAAGGGGTGGCGTATTGCCAGTTTGTGGCAATTGGCTATCGTTGCCAGCTCGGGAGCTTACCTAGGTTACGTTAAAGCATTGGGTGGGTCATCAGAACCAGAGACTCTTTTGTCTAAAGTGCTATTGGCGGCGTGGCTGATTCTACTCTTTGTCGCCATTGCTGGTGCACTGGGAGCTGAGTGGTCGATGCGAAGCGCTGGACGCGGCGATTTGGCGGAACCTGCTCGTGTAAGTCGTGCCACCGTGTCTTGGACTGCCGTGGGTATCTTGTTGGCTTTCCTAGTGACACTTAACTATGTCAGCGACAAAAAAGACCTGCAGCGTGACTGGAGCTATCTCAAGGTAAGTTCCCCCTCACAAGCCACCTTAAACATGGTCAAAACGCTGACCGATGATATAAACATTGCTTTGTTTTATCCTCAGAGCAACGAAGTCAAGAATACGATTGAAGGTTATTTTAAAGCCATTGCCAAGGCGGAACCCAAGGTCAAGTTGCAATGGTTGGATAAGGACATGAGCCCTAATCAGGCTGAGGAGTTCCGAGTCAGCCGCAACGGAATCATTGTCCTGGACATGAAGGGCAAAAAAGGACGTATTGATACCGGTACATCCCTGGCCAAAGCTAAGAAAACGCTGCGTGAGATTGACAGTGAATTTCAAAAAGCGTTTCTCGAAACGACGGCTAGCAAGCGCACGGTTTATTTCACGCGCGGCCACGGTGAGTCCACTTGGGTGGGCGAGGCCAGTGACAGTCCGCTTAAATCCCTTGGTATGCTGGAAGGTTTTTTACGCGGGCAGAATTATACGACCAGGTTTCTTGGTATAGCGGAGGGTAGCGCTACGGCTGTTCCTGATGATGCGGCCGCAGTCGTGATCGTCGGACCCCAGCAACCGTTCCAAAAAGAAGAAGTCGATGCTCTGCGTACCTACCTGCAAGCAGGTGGCAATCTTATGGTATTCCTCGACGTGGTCCAGTCTGGCGAGGAAGCTCCTAAAGTAGGTGACGGTGAGCAACCCCTGCTAGGACTACTCAAAGAAGTCGGCATCGATTTCCAAGCGGTGCCTTTGGCTAATGACAAAAATCATGTGGCAATCAGCCATAGCCCCTCTGATGCTTGGATTATCTTCAGCAACATCTTTACGTCTCACGATTCGGTGACCAGTTTATCGCGTCATGATGAGCGCGTCGCAATCCTGCTCTATCAGTCAGGTTATTTTAAAGTAACCGCTGACAATGGTACCTGGACCGTATCGGAGACCGTGCGCTCGATGGGCGATACCTATGCCGACAACAATCGCAATTTCCGCTTTGATCCTGATGAAAAGCGTCAGTTTTACCCTATCGGTGTGGCAGCTGAGCTTAAAGCGAAGCCTAAAGATGCAGGCGCAAGTCGCCAGGGACGTATAGTCGCACTCGCAGATTCGTCGGCGATTGCGGACGGATTGGTGCGTAACGTCGGTAACGCACTCTATTTTGCTGACAGCTTAAAGTGGTTAGTGGGGCAACCAGAGTTGCAGGGTCAACTCGCGAGCGAGGAAGATGTCAAAATCCGTCTTAGCCGGAAACAGGATATTTACTGGTTCCAAGCTACTGTGGTTGTAGTGCCACTTCTCGTCTTAGGATCGGGCTTCGCAGCTACACGTCGACGCGCTGACAAGCGCAAATCCAAGCAAGAGGGTAAAAGCTAATGATGCGCACTGATCTTGTTGTTTATTCAGCTTTGCTAGCCGCCGGTTTAGGCGCAGCTTATTGGGCGTCCCTCCCGACCCCTGAGGGGTCCGAGGACGCAGTCACGGTTTTGACTGTGGATCCTAAATCGGTCGCGGAGATTAGCTTCAAGTCACCTGAGGTCGACGTCGTCCTTACTAAACGAGGGACAGATGACCGATTTCAGGTGACACATAAGAAGTCCGAAATCCCACCAGTCAATCCACATGTTCCCCGCGATGAAAAAGCACCACCGCCTGAACCTAAAGTCACAACTGAGCGCTTTTTGTCGAATGAAAAGACTGCGGCACTGCTCACTAGTTTTAGTCCACTCTATGCCGTACGCGTGCTTGACACTGTAACTGACCAGCAATTGCAGGAATACGGTCTCAAAGATGATGCGAATACTTTGACCATCAAGCGTCAAGATGGCAAGGACGTGAGTCTGCGTATTGGTAAACGCAGCTACGGCAGTCGGCATCGCTTTGCCCAGGAATTGCCAAGCGGCAAAAGGGTGCTTCTCATAGATGATACCCAGATTGAGAATCTGGAGCGCGCCCCAGCGCGGCTCTATGAACGTCGGATTATCGAACTTGAACCTGACGACATAGCCAAGGCCGTGTTAACTGCCGGCGACCGTACGCGACGTCTAGACCATGGCAAACGCGATCAGTCGGGTGAACTCTTCTGGACGGATGAATCCGACAATGCCGCCAAGCAGGGTGGGCTGGTTGATAACTTTATGGATCGTCTGCTCAAACTTCGTGTTGCCGAGTATGCGACTGATAGCGATGAACAGAATTTAAAAGACGTGAAGCCATTTTTCACGGTCGTCGTCGAGAAAGATGGTAAGCCTTCGGATCAAATCAGCTTTTTCAAAACTGGCGGTGACAAACCATTGTATTGGGTGACCAGCGATTTCCTCAAGGTACATGCCAGGCTGCAGGCCTCTCGTGTCGAACCTATCGAGAAGGATTTACCCGCGGTACTTGGGGATGCTTCTAAAACTTAGTCCTAAACAAAAAATATTTTCGATCAGGATGACCTCAGTAACCTTATGAAAGTGCTTAGGTCATCTTTCTTTTTTGGCAATGGTGAGTGGTGCCTTGACTAGTCATCATGGTGCCTAATCTTGTGGCATAAGTTCTAGATGTGTTAATCTTGAGGTAGAGTTAAATCTATCCTACCGTTCCCTTTCCAACACCCTGATGTTCCATTCAGGGGCACTATCAACAATCCTAGTCATCGTTAGCCATTTCCGCCTCAAGTCGGAGGAAGTGAAGCATGGGCCTGAGAATCGCGACGAACGTCTCGTCGCTAGTGTCTCAACGACATTTGCGCGAAACCAGAGAGTTACTGGATCGCTCCTTGGAGCGTTTATCCAGCGGCTACCGGATTAATAGAGCTGGTGACGATGCGGCTGGTCTCGCGATCTCCGAAAAGTTACGAGCCAAGATCAAGGGTCTGGTGCAAGCGCAGCGTAACTCCTCTGACGGTATATCCCTGATTCAGGTTGCCGAGGGTGGACTCAACGAGGTTCAGAACATTCTGGTTCGTTTGCGCGAATTAGGTGTCCAAGCCGCCAGTGATACGATTGGTCCGAGGGAACGGATGTTCCTCGATGCTGAGTATCAGCAGTTAAAGGACGAGGTCGATCGGATTGCTAACTCAACCGAATTTAACGGCACGTACTTATTAGATGGTACTGGTGGTTCATTAGACTTTCAGGTCAACACCGGTGGTGACAACTTACTGGGTGTCGACAGGATCTCGTTTGATGCATACCGACTTGACGTCAATACTGATAAGTTAGGTCTCGAGGAACTTGCCGTTTCGTCAAAGCAAGCTGCCCAAAAAAGTTTGGAAAAAATTGATGCTGCCATCGAAAACGTCTCAGCAACTCGCTCGGAGTTAGGTGCGATCGAAGGTCGACTTAATTCGACCATTCGCAACATTAGCATTTCGGTTGAAAATTTATCGGCTTCTAGATCGCGGATTAAAGATGTCGATATTGCCGAAGAAACAGCTGAGTTGACGAAACACAACATCTTGATGCAGGCAGGAACTGCTGTTTTGTCGCAAGCCAACAGTGTGCCGAAAATGGTACTTTCGCTTCTCCAGGGGCAATAAGGTAGCGCTTGTTCGCCCAACTAATTTCATTTCCAATTAAATTGAGTCGAGTCCCCAGATAAAGCTGGCCGTCAGCAGGTCCGGCGTTGTGGCACTTTCCGGCCTCCAGCCTAAAGCCATAGGATGCTCACTCACAGTTATTGCTGCCGACTTTAGGCCATCCATCCAATTTTTGGACAAGGACGCCGGCGTCAGTAAAAGAATATCCTCTAGGTCATGGGCAGTGGCAGCTGCGAGTACGCCAGCAATAAGTGTCTCGGGGTCAGGAGCTCCCCACTCGTGGACGACACAGCTCATGTCGCATCCTTTGCCGACGATGACATAGGCTGGCTTCTTATCAGTCGAAGCTAATAGACTTAATTGCGGTATTTTTAGTAATTGAGCAAACTCTTCCGGGCTGCGCTTTAATGTGTAGGGAACTGGTGGACGAGCGTTTAACAAACGCTCTAAGTCATTCAATGATGGAGCGGAGACGGATTGAAAGTGTAATGTGGATTTGATATTTCTGAGCAGCTGGCCGCGATTGAAGTGCCATCTGAGCTCTCGTCCGCATGACTGGAATCCAAATTTTTGGTAAAATTCAATCAAGTCACTCCAAAGAATCAACGCCTCCATACCTTGCGACAGAGCCACGGCTTTTAATTCGTTCATCAATGCTCTGACGTTTCCCTTTCCCCGTTGTTCTGCGGATGATGCGACGTTTCCTATCAAGCCTACGCGAAGAACGGTATGATGGGTCTGGCTGATGAGATCTCTGGGCCACAAATTAGCATGTGCAGACGGTGCATCTGGGTCGCCAATGCAAAAACTATATTGGCTGCCGGTTGTGCCAAGGACGATGGGATATTCTGCGGCAATAGGAAATAGTGACCCATCTGGTCTGAGAGCTGCCGTCAGCATGACGTCTCGCTGCAATCTTTGGCTGGCCGTGACCGGATGGAACATTTTCAACATAGATCAGCTCCAATCTCAGCTCCACTAGGAGCTTTTTGCCTCATTGTATCATCAACACTGTATCATCAACTTTAAGTCGGAGTTTATAGGCTATGGGCATGCGCGGGGTGTCGAGCTTTGGTTTCGACAAGACAGTTGAGAAGCTGATTGAAGTCGAAAAGATTCCGATCCAGCAAGCTAAACAGCGCAAGGAGAAGGTCGTCGCCGAAAAGAAGGAGGTCGACAAACTCCAGAAAATGATCGCCGATCTCGATAAGGCGATAAACGGCATCAGGGGCAAGACGGACTTTTACCACTTAAAAGTCGAATCCTCACACCCTGACATTATTGAAGGTATTATCAAGGGGCCTAGCGCCCTAGGAACGTACGAATTTGAAGTTCGTGGCATGTCACGAACGGACAAGAAGCTTGCCTTTGGCTTTCCTGACAAAGATCAAACAGAGGTCGGTTTTGGTTATATGTCGATTGAGCGTGAGGATAAAGAGCCGATCGATGTGGTGATCGAGCCTGGCACTACCCTGGAAAAAGTTGCCCAGCAAATAAACGATGCCGATGCCGGTGTCAGGGCGATGGTCATCAACACTGGATTTAAGCCTGAGCCCTTCAGGCTACTGGTAGTTAGCGAGCAGTCGGGAAAAGAGGCTACCGTCCACATTGACGAAGACACGACCTTTCTAGAATTCAAAAACCAAGTGACCGGCAGAAATTTGGACGTCTTATTTGAGGACGTCCCCGTCACCTCAAACGACAATAACCTCAATGAACTGCTGGAAAACGTTACTTTTCACGTCAAACGGGCTGAGCCAGGAACCAGGGTTCAGGTCAGCGTAGTTAATGATTTGGACGCAACCGTCGCAGGTATTAAAGAGTTCGTTGATAAATATAACGAGATCGTCAAATTTGCGAACGACCAGTCCAAGGACCCTAAGCAAGAGCAACCCGGCCTGTTAGCCGGTGATGCATCGATTAGACAAATAATGCGAAGCCTTCAGCAGGGGCTTTTCGGTGCACCGGGAGCGGCCGGAAAATACCAGAATTTGGCGGACATTGGCATTTCAACCAACCCCAAGACTGGCGAGTTATCTATGGATGACTCTAAAGTTCGCGCCGCTCTCACCGATAACTACGACAGTGTTGCCAATTTGTTTATTCGGTCGAAGTTTGGTGAAGGTGTCGCCGAGCGTTTGGCGCAAAAGATCAAGGAAATCCGTGATCCTGGTGCTGGACCTCTGCGAAGTAAGATGAGAAGTCTCGACACCATCATCCAGACCCAAGACAAGGACATTGCGACTAAGGAGCGGCAGTTAGGAGAGAAGGAAGAGTCCATCAAGAGACGATTTTCATCGCTCGAGGGGCAAATGAATAATCTCCAATCGCAAGGTCAGTTTCTCGCGCAGAAGTTAGGTGGCCAGCAGTCCCAGGGAGGGGGCTAAAAGGGGAGACCATGAGTAATCCGTATAGTCAGTATCAGAAAACCCAGGTGACGACGGCCAGCCGTGAAAAAGTGCTGCTGATGCTCTATGAAGGAGCCATCCGCTTCACCAAGCACGCATCTGCTGCCATGCGTCAGAAAAAGGTTGCCGAGAAGGGCAAGTACATCAGCAAGGCGACGGCAATTCTGTCGGAGTTGATGGCTACACTCGACTTTAAAGCCGGCGGACAATTGGCCGTCGATTTAGAAAACCTATATGTGTTTATGATCGACAAGCTGATCGAAGGCAATATCAAAAATGACGTCGAGTGCCTCGACTCTGTTGAGAAGCTGCTGATGACCCTGTACGAGGCTTGGAAAGATATTGTCGAGAACCCGCGAGCCGATGGTGTACCGTCACCTAAACTCCAACCTGATGAGTACAGGAAGTTCTTAGATGAACAATCCCAAGCTCAAAATGCGCCAGAAAAATCAGGTGTTACCAAGAACGACGGCAATGCTAAACCCGTCGTGAAATTGATGGCCTAAGTCCACGAGTGCGGAGCAATTGTTGTGTTTTCGCAACAATGCTCCGCGGCCTCGTCCTCATGTTAGTCTAATCCTGTAGCGTGTCTCTCACCGTTTTCTTTTTTATCCTAAACCATCGCTGCAGGGAGTGCGTACGCATGGCTATCAGCCAGTCGCTCTACAGTGGTATCACTGGACTATCAGCTAATTCGGACGGTATGGCGGTGATCGCGAACAACATCGCGAACGCCAACGGCAAGGGCTTCAAACGGGACCGGGCAGAGTTTTCCGACATCCTGTCGGGTGACTTGGCAACAGGCACTATCTCCAGTCAGATAGGTCGTGGTGCTCGTTTGACGGGGGTACGGACCATGCACTCTCAGGGTGGCTTGGCCGTGACTGATAACCTCACTGACCTTGCTATCCAGGGTAGCGGGTTTTTCATGATCAGTCACCCTAGGTCCAAGGCGGTAGATGTAGCTGCACTGCCGAACGCCAGACTAGAGTCCACAATTAACAAAGCTCATGAGTCGGCGGGCAATTTTTTCACCCGTGCTGGAGCCTTCCTCATCGACAAAGATGGTTATCTTGCCGATGCCAGTGGTGGTCGGGTTCAGGGGTATCTCACCAACGAATACGGCGTCATGTCGACTCGTGTTCAAGATATTCACCTCGACACCAACTCAATTCCACCGGCGGCTACGACGCATCTCTTGATGGGGATTAACCTTGATTCGCGTTCGCGTATCACGGAGGAGCCGTTTGACGTGAACAAGCCCGAGCTCACGTCCAACTACAACTCGAACATTACCATCTTTGATAGCCAGGGTGCAGCGCATCAGATGACGACCTTCTTTAAGCGTATTGCTGATAACGAAGGTATAACCTGGGAATGGCATGCCACCGTCGATGGCTCAGAAGTGACCGATGCCGGCGATAACAAGACCAAAGAAATCGGTCGTGGTGTCCTCAAGTTTGACCCCAAAGGTTTGCTGCTTGAAAACAAAGTAGATTTTTCCGAGGTTAATTTTGGTGGCGGTGTGCAACAAGGCCAAGTCGTGGATTTCGACTTTGGTCGCTCTCTGAACGAGGGTGGTAACGGAGTCGGTGCCAGTACCTCAATCGCAGCCAAGAGTAATACTAACTTCCATAACCAAAACGGTTATGAATCAGGAAACATCAAAACGCTTCGTATCGAGGTCGACGGTACCATCCGCGGCATCTTTACCAACGGCTTGACCCGTCCACTTGGTGCGGTTGTCCTTGCGACCTTTGAAAACCAGGATGGTTTGCTCAAGGCTGGACATAACCAATTCTTCTCGACTATTGAGTCAGGTCCACCGAAAATTGGTATGCCACAAACTGGTGCCCGCGGTTCGATCTATGCCTCGTCTCTCGAGGAATCAAACGTCGACTTGGCCGCCGAGTTTGTAAACATGATTATGACCCAGCGCGGTTTCCAGGCTAACTCCAGATCGATCACCACCACGGATACGATGTACGAGGAAGTGATCAACCTGAAACGCTAATAGTAGCAGCCGCTAGCTAATTTAAAGTGGCTTAGATAGCGCGACTAATGACCACTTTGACTTTAGCACCAAGGCTTACCTGGTCGGCGATCCCTACGAGATCGCCGGCCTCGTCGCGTCCGGCAGAACCGTCTTTATCCAGCCTTGCTTTGATGCGCAGTGTTTTTGGCACATCACCGCCGCCCATGATCATGACGTTCGTGCTATTTAATTCGCCTTTGTAAAAGGTGCCTTTCGCATCTTTATCCAGATCCACTTTCAATGCTCCGTAAGGCATTGGCATAGAGCTACCGGCATCATAGAGCGTGACGTAGAGAGTTCTGATGCCAGCATCTTTTTTCTGCAGAGTAGGGTCGTCGATACTAATTTCAATGTCGGCGAACTTTTTCTGAGCCTCTGCATGAGTCACTGAGCTGAAGCATAAAAGAGCGGAAGCGGTGGCAAAAACATGAGCAATGCGCATGGCTAAGTCCTTTCAAGAGACATCAGTTGATGCCACGAAGGTAGCATGTCATGCAGTCAATGAAAACGACTAGACGTTGGCCTTCGAGGCCACCAGTCCAGCATGAGCACCGACGATCTGTTGCCTAATAGTTTCACCGTAGCTGTCCAAATCGGCAGTTGTCGGGGGAGCAGGTTGTGGCGGTAGAACCTTGATCTTGATATGGGCTCGCCCTGGGATCCAGGAGTGTTTAGGCAGCATCGCACCAGCACCATGGATGGCGATAGGTAAAACCGGTATTTGTTCGTCTCTAGCCAGCTTAAAGGCCCCGTTCTTAAATGGTTTGATGACACCATCAAGTGATCTAGTGCCTTCGGGAAAGAAGAACATCGATAAGCCCTGTTTGATGCGCTTAGCGCTTTCGACTAGAGCTTCCGCGCCACTTTGCCGACTGCTGCGGTCAACCGAAACATAGTTGGACCAGCGCATCGCTTGGCCGATGACAGGGATGCGGAACACCGCAGCTTTACTTAACCATCGAAATTGAATGCCAAGAAAATAAATGGCCCAGATATCCGACATGCTTTCATGATTAGCAACGATCACCATGGGCTGATAATCACGGGGGAGGTATTCACGTCCCTCAACCTCGCAGCTCCATCCCGGCATCAAGTAGATCATAAGTCGGCCCCAAATTGAGGCAAATTTATGAGCTGCCCTGCCATCTGCGCCTTTACCCATTAGGGTTGAGATGGCATGAGCAATCATCAGCATTGTAAAAAGCAACATTGTCACCAAGAAGGCAACGACCCAAAAATAGACGCCTTTAATAATCCGCATGGTCAGCCTATGAGTTATCTTAGCCTACGAGGCGACTAGCCACATGACTGGCCACCGCAAGTGCCACCGCATTTTTACCGTCGACGTAATCTAGCACAACGCCTTTACCATCGTCACTGCGAGTGACCACGTAAGCCTTGTGCTTGGATCCGTCAACGTCCGCAAGATCATTGATGACCATCAGACTCAGCTGATACTTCGCAAAGTAGTCGTGAGCGATGGTTTCAGCGCGGGCAGCCGTTAATGCTGTCTCCAGCTTGAATCCAACCTTGATGCCTGAGTTTGGATTAAGCGCAGCGATGATCTTGGGCGTGCGCACCAGATTGATGCTTAGGCGCTCTGTCGTTTGGCTTGGTATTTTGCCGGTCGTTTTATGCTCCGGTTTAAAATCTAAAACCGAGGCTGAAAGCACAGCGGCTTTTGCGCCATTTTGAAGCGCATATTGTGCGCTCGCACTCATTTCGTCGTTAGTAGCGACCGCCGCAAAAGTGGTAAAGGTCTTGGGTTGCCGTGGGCAAGGCCCAGCGACTACATGCGTCGCAATACCCAACCGATACAATTCCTCAGCGATCAGTGAGCCCAAGGTTCCAGTGGAATAATTGGAGAGATAACGGACGTCATCTAAGTAACCCCGGGTCGTTCCCAAAGTGACTAAGGCTGAGCCACCTTTTGCACGTGAACGGTTTAGCCGATGGGCGACCTCATCGGCAAGTACGGCTGGTTCTGGAAACTTTTGTTTCCCTTCCTCACCGCGTGCAGCCAACAGCTCCGCACCCATTCCAGCAAGCGTCTCACGATTTCTACTGACCGCCGGTGCTTGTGCCAGGCTGTCGTGCATATTTGGCAGAATCAAAACCGGCTTACGGCTGCCTAGATAGGAAGCAACTAAGGCCGTGGCCGGTGTGTCGGTGATGCCGTTGGCACACTTGCCCAGCAAATTTGCTGAAGCTGGAGCGACGACACATGCCTCGCCCAACGCAATATGTGAAGCATCGCCAGAGAATGATTGGCGTACTTCTCGCCCTGCAGCCCAGGCTAGAGCTATAGGCGTCACAAATTGAGCACCGCCGGCAGTTAGCCAAGGGGTGACCTCAGCTCCCAGTCGACGCAAGCTACGAATAAACCGTACGGCTTCCACCGATCCGATGGAGCCAGATACAACGACATCGATCTGACGGCCGGACAACGCATCTGAGCGTCGCTCCACCGCCAAGTCACTGTTGTAATTCATTACGCTTTAACTTTGGCCTTAGCGGCACGTTGCTTTAGCTCGTTGGCATTAGGCTTATCGAGCGGCAAGTTTGGCGCAGTTGTGCCGTGTAAACGCACTAGATTTTTGCGCTTGTTACCTTGCTTCGCTAGTTTAGCGACGCGACGAGTTTTGTGCTTTTTTGTAGGTGAACCCATGACATCTCCCGCAACTCTATGAAGACGGGAACCTAAGAGAAGACGCCGGCAAAAGCAAGGGGGTTTTAACAGGCTGTAGATTTTCCTATCGTCCAAGTTGGCCAGGTGGCAAACTGCAGTCTCTGTGAGGAGTTAGACTTGCCGGGGGGTGCCTCGGCCCCATGAAACTCATTAAACTATCGCTGAAACTACTACGAAGGAGCTACCAGATGCGGCTGTGCAAAATTTCCAAGTCACTGACCTCTTTAGCGAAAGTTGGATCCTTGGCGGTAGCGATCGTTGCCGCTCCGGTAGCAGTAGCGGCCGGTGATATGTTGACCCCTGACGAAGTGAAGACGACCGGTATTTCAGCCAACCCCGCCAACGACAGTGGGCTCTTTGTTGGCGCCGGGGCGCGCTTGGGGCAAAGCCGTAGTACCGATGGTGGATCTTCGCCAGGCGTAGGTACACTGCTTTTTGTCGAGCCAGGCTACCAAGCGAACACGGGCAGCTGGTCACGGTTTGAGGTAAGTACTGAACTATTTACCGGAAGTCTAAACTACCGCCTGCCAGCATCATCGTCATTGGGTGGCAAGTCCACTCTTAGTGGACTGAACGGTGGCATGCTTAAAGTTGGTCACGGTTACAGCCTAGGCGACCAGATGTTCGGTGTGCTCAAAGCCGGGGTTGGTTATGCATCTACCGTTTACGAGGCCGAGGCCGGCACGACTAAGCTTAAATCAGACCGGACCAGTGGTTTGGCCTGGACTTTGGGTTGGCAGATGGTGGCACCGTTTGCTTCGCGGTTTGATTTCACTACAGGAATCAGCTGGACTCAGTTTCAATTCGACGTCGATTTTGCCAATGCTGGTGGCACTGGCAGTGGCCGTCAAGTCTTAGCTAATTTGCTAGCAGCCGATGCGGGGCTGCGTTTTCGCTTCTAACTTGTACTAGAACTTGCGAGTTCGAGAGACTGGAGAGTCGACCTGCCATGAACGCCAATGCCGAGCACCCCCCTTTCAAACGCTTGCTGGTGGCCAATCGAGGTGAAATCGCGGTCCGCATTCTGCGGGCCGCCACCGAGCTAAATATCCGAACTGTGGCGATCTACTCGCACGAAGATCGTTTCAGTCTCTATCGATTTAAAGCCGATGAAGCTTATAAGATTGGCACTCCTGGGCAGCCAATCGCCTGTTACCTAGACGCCGCTGCCATCGTCGCCAAGGCCAAAGAGTGGGGAGTCGATGCGCTTCATCCAGGCTATGGCTTTCTGTCAGAAAATGCCGAATTCGCAAGACTCTGTGCAGAGGCTGGGATCAAGTTCATCGGTCCCAAGCCAGAAGTTTTGGCGGCTTTCGGTGATAAGGTTTCTGCGCGTGAGATCGCCAAGGCAGCTGGGGTGCCGGTCATTCCTGGCTCAGAAAAACCCCTGGTTTCCCTAGCTGATGCTCATGCCGAGGCTAAGGCTCTTGGCTATCCAGTTACACTGAAAGCTGTATCTGGTGGTGGCGGCAAGGGCATCCGTATGCTCCATTCACCATCAGAACTAGATGAGGCATTTGCGCGTGCTCAGTCTGAGGCGACCACCAATTTTGGTCGCGCCGATCTGTACCTAGAAAAGATGATCGTCAAGCCGAAGCATATCGAAGTGCAACTACTTGGCGACGAGCACGGTCAAGTCGTACACCTGTTCGAGCGTGATTGTTCGGTACAGCGTCGTAATCAAAAGGTGGTCGAGGTAGCGCCAGCACTTGGCATCAGTGCCGAGACGCGTTCGCGGCTTTATGACTACGCTCTGCGTCTCGCCCGTCAGGTAGGTTATAGTTGTTTAGGTACCGTGGAATTTTTGGTTGGTGCTGATGGCTCAGCTTATTTCTTAGAGGTGAATCCTCGGATTCAGGTTGAGCATACAGTAACTGAAATGATCACCGGAGTCGATTTGGTCCAGGCCTCGATTCTGGTTGCGGCGGGTGTTCATCTCAACGACTCGCGGATCGGCATTGACTCCCAAGATTCCATCGAACAGCGAGGCACCGCCATTCAATGCCGCCTGACGACAGAGGATCCGACCAACAATTTTGCCCCTGATACTGGAGAAATTATCGCCTTTAGACCAGGGTGTGGGTTTGGCATACGTCTAGACGAAGGGCAGGCAACGGCTGGTGGTGTCATCACCCCATATTACGATTCTCTGCTAGTTAAAGTCATATCCTGGGCACCGACACTTCGGGGCGCCGCAGCTAAAATGCAACGGAGCTTGTCAGAATTTCGCATTCGAGGTGTCAAACACAACCTGGCACTACTTAAGAACGTTGTGTCCCACCCGACCTTTCTTGAATCTCTCGCTAATACGAGTTTCTTTGAGGATCATCCTGAGGTCTTTAAAGTCACTAAGGCCCGCGACCGAGCTACCAAGATGCTTCGTTATCTGGCTGATGTGACTGTCAACAATCCTCACGAATTGGTTTCGCGCCAGCCGCGATCTGGTGTCGAACCGATGCTCCCTGATTTGAAAAATGTTCAGGAGTTTATCGGTGCGAGTCAGGCTCCAACTGCACGCGATGTTTACAAGCAAGGGGGTATGGCTGCCTTACGTCAATGGCTAGTGCGGCAGAGTTCCCTTCAGCTCACCGATACGACGATGCGAGATGCACACCAATCTTTGTTTGCTACTCGTTTGCGCACTCGTGACATGTTGCGTGTGGCCCCGTTCTATCGCGAATTTGGCCATCGCTTTTTTTCACTCGAAGTTTGGGGCGGTGCGACCTTCGATACTTCCCTAAGGTTTCTGAAGGAAGATCCGTGGGAACGACTGGCGAATTTGCGCGAACTTGTTCCCCATACTTTTTTGCAAATGCTACTTCGTGGTGACAATGCCGTTGGTTACACTAATTACCCAGAGTGGGTGATCCGCGATTTTATTCGCCTAACTGTGGATGCTGGCCTCGACATTTTCCGCATCTTTGATTGCTTTAACCAACCAGAGAAGATGCGAATCGCCATTGACGAGGTGAAGAAGCGCGGAGCGATAGCAGAAGTAAGCATCTGTTACACGGGTAACGTGATTGCGGCTTCGAACACCAAATACACGCTCGCCTACTATTTGAACGTGGCCCGTCAGATCGCCGCTATGGGTGCAGACATGATCTGTATTAAAGACATGGCGGGACTGCTCAGGCCACAAGCGGCTAGAGTGCTCATTAAAGCTTTGCGCGAAACTGTCGATTTGCCAATTCATCTCCATACTCACGACACCGCTGGAGTTGGCGTGGCGACATTGCTCGAGGCAGCTAGCGCTGGTTGTGAGATTGTTGATGGAGCCATAAGTTCGATGGCGGGGCTGACCTCACAGCCCTCTTTGAACGGAGTGGTAGCGGCCATGGCCGGCGATCGCCGATGTCCAGAGGTGCCTCTCCCAGTTCTCGATGAGCTGGCGCGTTACTGGCAAGTAGTGCGGCAAATGTATAGTGATTTCGACCCGGGTCTGCAATCGACCTCCACGGATGTTTACGACCACGAGATTCCAGGTGGTCAGTACAGCAACCTTTATGAGCAAGCCCGAAGCGTCGGCGTGAGTCCGCAAGATTTCCATGCTTTGACCAAGCGCTACCGCGAGGTTAATGCAGCTTTCGGTGACCTGATCAAAGTGACTCCGTCATCTAAAGTCGTCGGTGATATGGCCCTATTGCTTCAGAAACATGGATTAACTGGCCCCGAGTGGCTAGCTAAGCGCCCCCGGCTCGATTATCCCGATTCGGTTGTCGGCCTGATGCGGGGAGATTTGGGAACCCCTTACGGTGGAATTCCAGATGATGTCAGATCATTAGTGCTCGGCTCGGCCCCTAAGACTGAGGCTAGCAAAGGAGGTCGCGAGTCTTCGTCCCCCAACGACTCGTACGCGACGACGGAGCAGGGCTTGCAGGCTCGGATTGGACGACCTGTCACTGAACGAGAAGTGTTGACCTATAGGCTATACCCCAAAGTTTATACGGATTACCTGCGGCACCGCGAGATTTACGGAGATCTGACCGATCTACCAACGCCAGTGTTCTTTTACGGTCTCAAGCAGGGTCAGGAATTCGAGGCAGACTTGGAGCGGGGCAAAACCCTGGTCATTTCGCTGGCTGGAGTATCGGCCTCCGATCAAAGCGGTAAGCGCTCCGTATTCTTCAATCTTAATGGCTTCCCGCGAGTGATTGAAACTTTCGATCAAAAAAGCAGCGGTGGAACTAGCGGTCGCACTAAGGCTGACCCTCTAACGCCTGGGCACATTGCTGCGGCTATGTCGGGCAAAGTTCAAGCTGTTAGTGCAAAAGAGGGTCAAACTGTGAAAGCGGGAGATCCATTACTTGTGGTCGAAGCTATGAAGATGGAGTATCTGATCACGGCTAAACAAGACGGTACGGTGGCGGCAGTCCATGTAAGACCTGGCGATGTCATCACTAGTGGCGATTTACTTGTGGCCTTGGCTTAGTCCAGCGGCTGACGGATACTTAGGTTAGATCTTTTGCTTGGAGATTTTATGATCAGACAAATCGCGCCTTTACTCGTGTTGGTTGCGGCAAGTTTTTCTACTGTTGGTTGCAAAGCCCACAACGCTGGGGCCAAAAGCCTGAGTGCAGCAGAAGAGGCGAAGGAAACAGCTGCACCAGTGGCGGAGGGTGGACGCTGGGAAGTAATCTGCCAGTCAGTAGAAACCCCTGTAGACAAGACGCTGTACAAGATTTCGGTGCGCGGTGCGGTGAGCGAGACCGACGAAGGTCAAGCCATCCTCGTAAGCGTGACTAAAGTGGCTGGATCAGTCACCGAGCAAATTTCAACAGACGAGCCTGGTCATGGGGCGATATCCGAAAAGGGGCAGGGCTTCTTGGGCTTTACCTCGGGCGTATTGACTTCGCTTTACCAGCCTTCAGCTGGTGCTAAGCCCCACACTGGCGTCCTGACTTTGGCTAAACTTCAGCAAGTTGAGGGGCTGCGCGTTGGTTGCGATGTTTCCAAGCTAGACGCAGCAGTTAAACCTACAGATTCTCGAGGATAAAGTATCCAGGAACACCGCCCTGTTGCTTTGGAGTGCTGTCGTTTGCCTGTGCTTGAGTCACTGGCCGGAAACCAAAGCTAACAAATAGTTTCTGTGCCTTTTCCATCTGCGGAGTGGTCTCAAGGTAGAGACGTCGGTAGCCAAGCTGACGTGCTGCATCTATGCAGTTTTGTAGGATGAAACTACCGTAACCACGACCGCGATGGCTTTCCTCTATTACCAAATCGCGCACCTCGCCCAGTCCTTCGGATGGAGACAAGCCGTGCAGAGGCCCGAGTCCGGCGAACCCTATACATTTTTTCGTCTTAGTATCTCGTAACACGAAGCATTTGGCGCCTTCACCACTGTAAACTCGCAAGAGATTAGTCAGACGTCTAAAGGTTGCTGCCAAAACAGAGCCTGCCTCTTCGTATCCTGCAAGATTCCGCCTGATAAGGTCCTTAATATAGTCTTCAGTTTCACTGGAAAGGGGCTCCACAGTAACATCGTCGCGCATCGAAAGATCCAGTGTAAGTGGTGTTATTTCAGACCGTGCAGTCTAGCATGGGTCCATGGAAGCACAAACAATACTTGCATTTTGCCTACCTACAACTGATAAATAAGTCCGTAATTTCCGAATATCACAGCATGTCTAGTCTCGAGGGCATGTCTAATCAGGAGGCGGGTATATGTGGATGCGACATTTGTTGCTGGCGACCGGACTACTCGGATTCACCTCTGGAGCAGTTGCTGCGCCTGAGGTCAGCATACTTTCAGGGGTCTTCAAGAACGAATCCTACAAAAACGATGGTAAGAGTGGAAATTCGATGAGCTCGATCGGCGCCGGTGCGCGTTATGCCGATCAAATTGAGGGGCGGTGGTTCTGGTACACCCAGGGTGATATGGAAGCTCTGAGCTACAGCAAGGGCGGCGCAGCTGGAGCTCCCAGCAGTGCTGTTAACCTCAATGCTGGCGGTGGTATTCGTTATTATTTCGATAAGTTAGCTGATCGAGTTGAGCCTTATGCCCTTACTAGCGGCAGCTTTCGCACTGAGCGCCTTGCATCCCCGTCTACCAGCGGTTACACCGAGACCACGAAAAACGGCTTATATTATCGCGCTGACTTTGGTATACGGTTCAGCCTGCAGCGGGAGTTCTTTGTCGATTTTGAGATCCCACTCTTCCGGAGTGCGCTCTTCGCAACCGAAAAGACAACCGATGCGGTATATGGTGACGGTGGCACAACTAGCACCAGCTCAGAGAAGACTCGCTTTGAGCTATATGCTGCCAGCACTGGTACTTTTGACAGCGTAAACGTGGCATTAGGTTATCGTTTCTAAGGCCCTAGACGGAGATAGTTAGGTTATGAAAAAAGGTACACGCCCAGCGCGCAACCGCAAAAAATCAGCTCGCTACCGCGCCAAGAAAAAGCTGCGCATTCGTCGTAAGCGTCGCCAGTTTCCTGGTCGCAAGAAGCAACCTAGCGGACGTTGGCGCTAATCAAATCGTGGCTCCTGAGATATCAGGTTCGCCATGAAACTGCGGAATTAACGGCCGAGGCAAATATTCATTGCCTCGGCTGCGACTATTCTTGGGTCGTCTAGCCGAATTGCGCGACGTTTATGGGTCAAAGTCTTGTACGGAATCGTGGTGAGTTTACCACCCCGAACACCGACGATGCTGCCGTAATCGCCATCAATTGCCATTTGTGTGGCGCGAACTCCCATCATGGCAGCCAAAATGCGGTCGTCAGCGTTGGGTGAACCCCCACGTTGAATGTGACCAAGTACTGCGACTCGCACGTCACGTCCTGTTCCAGCATGGAGCACACTAGCAACATATTGGCCCATGCCACCGAGCACTTTAGCGTTGCCGTTAGCGGCTGAGTAAAGCTGCTCTCCCCCAACAGTCGTGCAGCCCTCCGCCACCACGACTAGGTAGTGGTTACGTCCCTTTTTCTGCCGTTGCTTCACGTGCGTCAGCAGAACGTCACTGGCAAAGGGGATTTCGGGAATCAGAACGGCATCAGCACCTGAGGCCAGCGCAGTCGCCAGTGCTATGTGACCACCATCACGCCCCATCACCTCAAGAATCATGATGCGATCATGAGCTGCCGCAGAGGTTCTGAGCCGACATGCAGCCTCGGTAGCAATGTCGACCGCGGTCGCAAAGCCGATAGTTTGGTCGGTGCCCATCAGATCGTTGTCGATCGTCTTGGGTATCCCAATGATGTTTAGTCCACTCGCTGATAGCCTTTTGGCCATAAACTGAGTGCCATCGCCACCGATAACAATCATGCCGTCCAGTTTGAGGCGGCGCCAGTTTTTCTGGATTGCAGCTAGCGTGGTTGCCGCCTGGATAGGGTCCCGGAAAGGACTTCCTTGGTTGTTGGTACCAAGTATGGTGCCACCCAGTTCAAGGATCCCGTCTACGTCAGGTACCGTCAGGTTTTTGACACTCTCAGGGTGCAGTAGACCAGTCAGCCCAGACTTTATGCCAACTACCTGTATCCCGTGGGATTTTGCTGCCGTAGTGACGACGGCTCGAATCGCGGCATTAAGACCCGGACAGTCCCCTCCGCCAGTACAAAGGCCCAATTTTAAAAGTTTTTTTGTCATGATTGGGCAAGGATATCAGGTTTCTCTAGGTGCGGCAAACTGCTTAAGTTTTGTGTTCTCTGCGCCGATCTAGACCTAAGCGGAGGTCTTGATGGCGGGCAATGAAGACAATTTGCCGAAACGGATTTTATTAGTCGACGATGACACGTCGATAGCTGCCCTCATTGACGAGGGATTGCAACGTCAGCACATCACGCTCGATAAAGCGCAATCACTCGACACCGCGCTGTATTATTTTAATCAAACTCGTTACGACGTGGTGCTGGTTTCCCTAGAATTTAAGCCGATGCAGGGTCTGGTTTTAGTGCAACGTTGGAGAGCACATGAAATCCCGGATCGTCGTTGTGTAGGCTTCATTATGGTGACTGGTAATAAGATCACCGATTCAAACACGGGTTTGATCAAGGAACTTGGTGATCTTGAAGTACTGCCAAAGCCGTTTTCGGTGATTCAGCTGTTGCCTGTACTGCAAAAATCCATGGCCACACGCCGCCGTCTATTAGCGTTTCAGGAGCTAAAAGATAAAGTTCTGAGTTACTATGCAAAAACTAACGATCTCGCGAAATCGATCGAAGCCGTCAAAAAGCGACTTCCAGAGTTAGGGCATAAAGGTATCTCGGTTCTTTATGGCTTGTATGAGAAAGCCGAACGCTACGACGACGCACTCAATCTAATCGGCCCTCTTTCTGACCGCGATCCCACCAATGCAGGTCTTTTAAACGCTAAGGCAACTATGCTGATGCACCTTGGTCGCTACGATGAGGCCAAGCCACTGCTTGAGAAGTTAGATGAATTAGCACCGCAAAACATTGCCCGGATTGAGCAGCTTACCGACGCGTACATGGAGCTGAACCAGCCGGATGATGGTGTTAGCAAGATGAAAGAGATGATCATCTTAAGTCCTGATCAACCAGATCTGAAGTTTGAGATGTTCTCCAAACTTTACGAACACGGATATGACGACCACGCAGTTTCCCTTGGCAAAGAAACCACGACGCCCATGGAGATTGTGCGTTTTTACAATAATAAGGGCGTGGTCCTCTCGAAGAACAACGAGATCGACAAGGCTCTCAAAGAATACGATCACGCACTCAAGTTCTACCCGCAGTTCAAGAAGAACTACTTAATATACTTCAATGTCGCGCTCGCCCACATGCACACAAAGACTGTCGATGGTTACGAGAAGGCACAGAAGAGTCTCAAACTTTGCCTCCAGCTTGAGCCAACTTACGACAAAGCTCGCCAGGCCATGGAACAGGTTGAGAAAGTCCTGCAGCAGCACAAAAAAGCTAGCTAAATTGGATCAGCGCATCTTTTGAAATGCGGTGATCAAGGCCTCATGCTTGGGAGCTTTTGTTTTACTGGTGGGGCGAAAGGTAATTCGCTTTACAATCACCACTTTGCCATCAGCACCCACGCTAGCATGCTCATAATAGAAAGTGAGTGCATCAAAAGCCACCGGAGCTACGTCGTTGAGTTCAGTCGCAGTCTTGATCGCTGGCGCCAGAACCTTATCAAAATCATCCGCGTTCACTAGGTGATCACTGGATATTTCACTGGCTCCGGGCTTGATGATGTAAGCGTGATACTTTTTGTTGGCCTTGTCGCCGAGGACCAGAATTTGTCCCTCGTCAGCCCATCCGCCCGAACTAAACAGTGCCCAGGCATCCTTGTATTTACCAGGCTCGTTGGAGAGTTTCGACACAAGTAAGTTGTGCCATGGGGAAGGGGTTACCTCTTGACGAGAGTCGGTGACTTCCTTTTGAGCTGGTGGCGCAGCCTCGGCTTTAAGACTTTGCCCACGTGCGAGGACGCAACCAGACATGGCGACACTTAGGAGGCTGAAGCCAAGCGATTTTGACCGTAAATGATTAAACGCGAAGGAGATGAATTTCACTTGGTCACCCATCTTGGAAGTTGCTGTTAATCACCGTCACAAAACTTGATCTTGGCGATCGTCCGCGGCGAGCCCGCCGACGTGACACGCAGATCGACATAACGAAATTTGCGGCCGTATACTTTTTGGGCATACTCAAGACTAGCTTGCAGACGGCAGTCTTCTTTCATCGTGGTGCGATTACGAGCGCAAAGAGGGATGTAGCCAGGATCCGTTTGACCCTCGAGCTTGGGCTCAGGTTCAAGGACCCAGGCACACTCTTTTTTGCCATCAGGGTCACAGGCGAGGATCGATGCGAGCCCAGTGACCAACATGACCGTTCGGCTAAAGTTTGCTACTGCGTTTGCTAGCGAGTTCTTGACTATCGAAACTGCCATAGCGCCTTCCTCGTGATCTTGTCCCCCAGTCTAGCGGAATCAGTGGGCATACTCCAGCCCACACTACTCAACACTGGTTAAGGCCGGCACCGTGATTGGGCATTGCCAGCGTTGCGTCGGGCGTGCCAAAGTGCTTGCACATGACTCACTGGCCGTAGGTATGATCGAGGCCATTTAAATTGCAGCAAGGAAGTCTTGACGATGACGGCGGATATCGAAAGGCAGCTAAGCCGCTTTGATGATTTCTTCACTAATTCAGGCGCTAACTTAAATAGCGACATCGCCATTGAGCGTCTATGCGACTATGGCTGGCTACTGCGGCCGAAACGCAGCGTGGTCAGCTTACCTCAGGGTAAAGACATTGGCTTGGTGCTCATGGGCATCACCCACGGCAATGAATGGGCGGGTGCAGCGGTACTTAATGACACGCTGGCGCATATTGCTGCAGGTAGCATTAATCTCGACATTCCCGTGGCATTTGTTCTCGGTAACCCTTGGGCAGCGCGGCAAAACAAGCGTTTCCTCGAACGCGATCTCAACCGCAGTTTCGCCCGCCAGGGGCCGTCAGCGCTTGAGGAACAACGTGCGGTCGAGCTTATGCCAGTACTAGAACGTACGGCCTTTATTCTCGACTTTCACCAAACCACGCGGCGCAGTGATCGGCCATTCTTTATCTTTCCGCACAGTGCCAAGAGTCATAGCTTTGCCCGTCAGATTATGCCGCGCCTGACGATCGTTACCCATTGGGGAAAGCCATTTTCTGCCGAGGGCATGTGCACTGATGAATTTGTAAATAGTCGTGGCGGTACGGGTATCTCCCTTGAGCTCGGTCAGAACGGGCTCGATAGCTACCAGATTGCCGTCGGTGTGGACGCAGCTATCTGGGCAATCCGAGCAGCAGCGCTGACCTCAGCTGGGGAAGTCGAAGCCTTGAGGGCCCGGACGGCCGCCGTGACACCAGAGATATACACTTGGGCTAACACCCTGCCTTGGCCAGAGTCTGGATTTGTCGATTTAGTCGATAATTTGGACAACTTTCGCTTGGTAGAGCTGGGCGAGCGACTGGGGTCGGTGGATGATCGCCCCCTACTTGCCCCGGTTCAGGGGCGCATTTTATTTCCCAAGTATCTAACTCGACAGCAGCAATCTCAGCAGGCCAGTCGACCAACTGAGGTCCTGCGGATCATGCGGCGCATCAGCGAGGACGAGTTACCCAAGTAAGCCCGACTAAGTAAAAAAAAGTCTGGCACCTAGTCGATGTCCTTAGGTATAACTCTGACCTTGTACCAAAGGTCTTTATGACCCTGCAGGGTAAGCCGTTGTAGCTCAGTTGGTAGAGCAGCTGATTCGTAATCAGCAGGTCGTGCGTTCAAATCGCATCAACGGCTCCATTTTTTTCTCGATCACTCCACGACGATTCCTTCACAATCGTAAGAAACCGCGAAACCCTCTGGCTGCGTAATAGGACTCGGCGCCGTTGTGATAGGTAAAAGTGCGTCCGTAGCGATGGTCGCCGAATAGAGCTCCACCTAATTTTCTGACTATGTCTGGTGTCGCTATCCAGCTTGAGGTCTTTTGATCGAAGGGTCCGTGCTCCTGGAGCGAGCGATAAAGTTCCTCGCTCAATAGTTCGATACCCATCTCTGCCGCTGACCCGACGGCATTGCCTGCAGGCTTATTTTCCTTGCGGGACTTAAGAGCAGCGGGATCATAGCAAAGGCTTCGGCGCCCCTGCGGGCTCTCGGGCGAGCAATCACAAAAAATATACTGGCCTGACTTGACGTCTAATTGAATGACGTCGGGCTCACCTCCACTTTCCTCCATGGCAGCAAGGGACCAAAGTTTTTCTGGCTCAAGCTCGAGTTTTTTGACTACGTCTGTCCATTTAATCTGAGGGTGACGTGCCCTGTTTTGTTCAAAGCGCGATTCCAGCGTGGCCAGTAGCTTCTTAGTCGCTGCCGGTGTGAGTTGACGTTTCTTGCTCATCTAAATCCTCCTCAGGAGATCCCAGCATCAATTTTCTTAGATTCGTCTGCGAATAGCCATGGCCGCGTCAGAAATTAGCGATCCTTCCTTACTTCCTGCCCAACATTTCTAGCCTTTCCAAATTGACAGCTAATAACGAACGGAGTA
>OMIY01000420.1 GCA_900299215.1 bacterium
GAGTAGGAAGGCGGAGCATTAGGCGTCAGCCCCAACAGAGCTCAGCGAAGCCCGGACCTACCTCTCTTTACGGGACAGAACCATCTGATTTACCTGTAATCTAATCTAGCAGCCGAAAATTTTCCTGGCCAAGACAAGCTGTTTGTCGAGGTCTGTTTGCAGCGCGACAACACAGCTTTCGCTAGCCGCAACATCCTTTAGGTTGTCCAAACACCTGTTGAAAGCTAAGGATCCAGCTGCGCGAGAGCCCTGAGTGTATTCATTGAAATGTTGCTGATTCTCGGAACAATTGACTCCTGCGGCACTAGACTCAGAAGCTGCCAGTACTGCTTCGGCGACTTTGCGAAGGTCTTTCTTTTTCGCAGATAGTTCGCTATCCGGAACGTTATCACTCACCGTAGGAGTGCTTTTTTCTGGAACTTTCTCCGTTCTCTTCTTCCCGATATTGCGTAGGTTTTCTACCGGACCACATGATGGCACCGATACAAATGCAAGCACTAAAATTAAAAGCTGTTTTCTAAATTGGCTGATACCACTCAAATGTAGATTCATCTTAAAAATTCCTTGAGCTTCATTGTTGTTCTTTTGGCATGGGCTTCAGCATGACCCCATCTGGCAGGCGGACTACCGTCTTCTCACGACAGGCTTCAGGGTCATAAATCCTTGAAAAGCACCTCTTCAGGTCCTTTCGAGCGCCCTCTATCATGGCGCTAGCATAGTTGAAAAGATTTTTTTGAGAATCAGCTGCAGAGCCTAACTTCGACACGCCCTGAATCATGTCCGCGATAATTTTATTTTTATGTATCGCATACTTACGCTGCTCAACCAATTCCAGGTCGATCTTTGAGAGAACCTTCGTATTAAACTCAGCATCGATTATCGTGGCGTAGGGCATAGTTTCAAACTCGACCGGCGTTGCGGTCGCCGGTGTACTCTTCGTAACGTAATTGACCGCACTTTCAACCAGAGTCGTCTGATCTTTGAAATCATAAGTCCCAACTCCACCGAACGAATCTACTTCAATGTGACAACCATCAGTTGATTTACCCCTAACGGTATCGATTAAAGTTTGTATGTCGGCACTAGCTGTTAATGCCTTAAATCCTGCTTCGACTTTTATCTTCGATTCAATAGCGTCTTTCTCTGTTTTCGATGCACTCTCACAGCGCATTACTGCAACTACACTTGCTGCTTTACGGACACCGCTGACAAATCGGTCCCCACATGTTTTGAAGAATGTCTCCGGGGAATCTGAAAAACGAGAAATGACAGTAGGCGCAATCGTAAAGTTTTCCATGACCTCTGGCGCGAAGGTACTCGATACGTTTAAAATCACAAAACTGGTCTTTTCGGTTGATACGAAATTGAATTTTGAACTGGACTTAAAACCCGCCTTGAACAGTACAACTTTTTCCTTGCTCACACTCGCACTTAGATCGTCAGTTCTTGCCAGTGATGATTCAAGGTTTTGTTGAGAATCGACAGTTTCTACCCTGATTACAATTCGAGGTGCTGGTGATCCACCAAAGGATCCAAGGGCAGATGATTCGACACAGCGTGATAATTCTGATGAGTATTCAGAACCACCAAGCGAGTTAAAACCTTGACCCATCCTAATTGAGCCTACGTCTGCCTCAACAGGTGCAGAATAAGACTCCAGACTTGAAGATCTCGCGTGACGACATCCAACGAAATTGCTGATTAATAATAAGTATATTAAATAAAATAGATGATGATTTGCTTGGCCGGAATAGTTCATATTTTTCAACTCGCCTCAGTTCGATATATTCAGTAAAATTGTTGTTACTGACAGCTATAAATCTGCTTCGCCAAATCGAGCTGAGACTTGATGTATACCTGAAAATTATCTAAACACGACTGTGAACTTGGTCCATCACTGGCAGCTATAAGGCAATTATTGAAATCATCCTGTGATTTCCCAATAGCTCCAAGAAAAAATGTATTCGCGTTATCGCGTCCATTGACGCAGTTTAACTGTGTTGCAGATAAAGCCGCTGCATTTTTTGCTGCCTCCTGGTCGCGGGATCGATCAAGTTTAGCTTGCATGAGGTCGGCTTGAAGTTGATCACCTTCTCTCTTTAGTCGATCGATGTTGTCTTGCATCTCATTGTATTTGCCGATTAGAGCTCCGAATGAGGCACCCACGGTAGATCCTAGCCCACCCCCTAACACTGTTCCTATGGCAGTCCCGATCTTCACACCATCTAAGGGGTTCTTCGGAGGACTAAATTTAAATCCGCCTTCAGCACTTAAACCACTAGTAGCGATATCAATTCCATCGTTTGGTACATAAGGCAAACGTAGAGCCAAATTCTGATTTATATTTTCGACATAGCCAAGATGTAGACCAACAACGACTCCATTTTTCATGATTGGACTTCCCGAGAATCCAGGTCGAGAGGAACAATTGTGAGAAACAAATCCTCGAAGATAGTTGCTGTCACTTGTCGAGCATGAAATGTCATTCATTAATGAATTATTGTCCGCATCATAACCAACGAGAGTGATCGGACCGATCGATGCGGCACCCTGTTCAAGGTAATCTGAATAAGATTCAGCTGTCTCTAGCGTCATGATGTCGCGCTTCGGATCCCACTGTAACACTCTCTTAATACCCGTTGTTTTACCGTCACCTGTTTTAAAGGTGATTTCATCTACCATGGCGTAGGCGCCTTTGATAAGACAGTGGGTCGCCGAGACAATTTGATTGGGTGCTGAAACGTAGGCACTACATAATCTATCTTTTACTCGTAACTGCCCAACTGTGGCCAACAGCTTAGGAACGCTTACAGGAGTGAGACGATCTTGGCCTATTATTGCTTTAGCACTTGTTGCATTGTTTGACTTTGGCAAGCAGCCAACCATCAACTGGCTGGAGATAATTAACTTGCCGACGATAATAATCGAAGAAAGCAAAGTACGAATTGTGGGATCGATTCTAAGATCAGCGATTTGATTAGACAACCTTGAGACTTTTTTCTTTGCCAACATGGCCATAACCTTTCCTGACTTTCACTGCGGTGTAATTGTGGACAAGCATCCGTAAAACAAAAAGGCGACTAGAGCGACGAACGAAAGTCAGCTTGGCTCAGGAATTTGGCGCAATTACTATTGGAATATGGAGCTGTTCTTAAGCACTAGACACTTTAATTTTGCTCGTAATTTACATTACTGCAAGGCTCATGCCAGTGGTTCAGGATGTTTCAACAGGTAAATTGACCCTGAAGAGCACTCCGCTACAACATGCGGAGATATTGATTTTTATTAATCGGTGAGCCTGAATTTTTACGAGTCATCGCAGTTCAAGCGATGTGTAAATTGTAAATCCATATTCGATCCGACAGACTGCTACGCAGACTGAATCAAATCTCTAAACCTATTTATTTTTGATTAAAATTGCCACCGATCTGACCAGAGATTCGATGCATTATCGGGTTGTTAGATTAGTCCACATCCAGCCTGTTGACTTGAATCTATACACCTTTGGTAATCTGTCAAATGCATCGACATGAGAAAATGATTTCATACGTAAGCCCAAATCGAAGGGCAACTTTCAGAAGCAGCAGGGATCTGACGCGCTGAAACAATAGCCCCGAGATCGACTGCGACGAAAAAGATGATACCAGTGGATGGCAATCGCTGTTAGGTACACGCATCGGGGTCGTAAAGATTCCTGACACCATCAGAGATGAGGAAAGCCAATTCGCTTCGCCGACGCAGCGAGCAGCGACAGCAAAACACCATCCACTTAGTCCCTGCGTTCGTTAACTTATCTGAGCCCAGAGAGATCTGCAGGTTCAGTCTCCACAACCTAAATACGTTGACGTGAAGTTTTAAAGGTTTCCAGTTATGTTAGTCATTGTCAGTCTGGTTAGCACAGAGCGAACCAGCTCTCTCGACTTTGGCCGCACTGGAGCATCTCTTGACTTTTACTCTCAGCACCTACGCCATTATTTTGCCGGTCGTCTTTCTGGCTGGAGTACTTGATGCTATCGCCGGCGGTGGTGGCCTCCTCTCAGTGCCCGCGTATTTGGCCGCTGGCATCCCACCGCATCTTGCCCTGGGTACGAATAAATTTTCTGCCTGTTTTGGCACCGCCCTAGCAACAGCGCGGTACATCAAACATGGTATGACAGATTTAAGCACAGCCTTGCCTTGCGCAGGCTTTGCCCTCATTGGATCAATGATCGGTGTGCGCACGGTACTACGGGTCGATCCATCCTTTCTGCGCTATGTCTTACTGCTAGCAATTCTGATTGTGGGCGTCATGACGCTGCGAAAATCACAACTCGGTCAAGTTCAAGAGACACATCTGGTCCCAGCTAAGACTAGACGAATCTGGTTCGCCGTCGGCGGCCTCCTGATCGGGTTTTACGATGGCTTTTTCGGCCCCGGCACAGGAAGCTTGCTGATTCTGCTATTTGCGTGGGCACTGAAGTATGACTTCATTCGCGCCAATGGCAACACCAAGGTGGTCAACCTCAGTACCAACCTAGCCGCGCTGGCGATATTCTCGCTGCATGGTCAGGTCAGCTTGTCACTTGGAGTGCCGGCAGCTCTGTGCGGCGTTGCGGGCAATTGGATCGGGTCTAAGCTCGTCATCCTGCGCGGCAATGCGATTATTCGTCCGATGTTTCTCCTTGGACTTGTGATGCTACTGGGCAAGATAGCCTTTGATATAGTCGCTAAGCCATCTTAAAACTGCAGCTTAACGCCCGCAATCAAGCCCTTCTCATCACTCTTAACAACTTGCCCCTTACGCACGAGATCCCATGACTCAACGTAAGTTCCTGCCATAAGGCGCAGTATTGAAACCTCTACAAAGCCCTCGTAATGGTAGTAAACGCCACGCGTGATGCCGCTACCTTCTGGACCTTCCCGCATCCCACTTGGGCCAAAGGTCATATACCCTCCCTCCGCACCAAGGACTCGGAGCAAGTATAACTGGAGATCGACACCAACCATGGTTCCCGTGAGCTTAGTGCTCAATGCACCCAAATTTACAGGATCTACGATCGTGTTCGTAGCCGTATAACGACCACCTTTTAGGACCAAGGCGGAGTCCTGAATGTTGCGCCCAAATAGCCGCAAATCCGCCCCGTAGGCTGTTAGTTCTAGGCTACGATTTCCCGTGGGAGTGACACCAATCGAGCCATCAGCATTGGTAAAGGTAGTTGAACTAAATTTAGTCGCCTGTCGCGAGAATCCTTCGATACCAAAATCAATGTTGAGCGACCTGATACCAATGGTACTTGAGACAATATTGGTTAGCCAAAGCTGTCCCATATAGGTCCGTCCAGTGATTTCCCCTACTTCCGACTGACCATCGGCTGCTGCGTAGTTAACTTTACCAGACGTCATAAATCCACTGACCAGCAACTCTGGCTGAAACTTATCTTTTTGCGGATCGGAAAACATGGCCAACCACACGTCCATCATCTTCATCCGCTCTTTGATTCGCAGCCACTCGGTCAGGGTGAAGCGCGTATTTTGCCGCTCTTCTTGAGTCTTCACAACGTAGGTTGTGACCTGGGTAACAGTCTCTGCGGCGCCTGCGACTTGGGATCCAAGGGTCAATCCAAGCGTAGCTTTCAAGAGGGCTTGGCTATAGCATCTCAATAATTTCGACATACAATCTTGCTCCCTGTGCCGCCACATCATGCTTGTGAGAAAGTTTTCGAAGCTCTCTTCTGATTCGATTCAAATCAAGAATAGTATGCCTGATCTACTGGGCTAAAAAAAGAAGATGGCCCCTCTCAAGAGGAGGCCACCATGTTCGACCTAAGAAGGTAAACTGCCTAGGGGTGCTCGTCGAAGAAGTTTGCGGATTTCGCTTAGTAGCATCTACTTACTAGCGTATAGAGAAAGCTGTAGCCAACTACCTAGAATGATAAGCACTACCTACTTTCTCTGTTAAAAATCAGGCCTAAATTCATTCCTGTTTTCGGATAATTAGACTTTCGCCTTAAGTCTTCTAGGGGCATATAACGGGCAGCTTGGAGACGGGACCACAACTAACAATGCAACGCCTGTTACGGTAACTGGTGTCTCGGGCGCAACGGCGATCACGACAGGGAC
>OMIY01000421.1 GCA_900299215.1 bacterium
GCACCAATGGTGGCGAAACCACCTTTGACCTCGGCTAGCAAGGACTCGTCATCGGCACTGAGAGGTGTACCCGGCGCCGGAATCTTGCCCTCGTAGCGCTTGAAGGCAAATCCAAGCATACGGTTGGCAAGGTTGCCCCAGTTAGCGACGAGCTCGTTGTTGACCTTCTCTAGGAAGTCGTCCCACGAGAAGTCCACATCGCCAGTCTCAGGAGCTAGAGCGGTTAACACGTACCGCCAAGCGTCCGACTGGTAGCGCTCCATCACGTCGAGGACTGTGACGGCACCACCGCGGCTCTTGCTGAATTTGCGACCGCGATTATTGAGGTACTCGTTGGCAGGTACGTCGTACGGTAAGTTGAGACCGCCCTTGGCGATCAAATATCCCGGCCAGTGAATCGTATGGAAGGTGATATTATCCTTGCCGATAAAGTAGTACGTGCGCGCATCCGGTGACTTGCTCTTATCCCAATACTTGCGCCATGACTCAGGATTACCGCTGACTTTAGCCTGCTCCATGGTGGCACTCAAGTACCCCATGACGGCCTCGAACCAAACGTATATGCGTTTAGTGTCGTAGCCAGGCAACGGAATGGTCACGCCCCACTCGAGGTCACGCGTAATCGCTGTACCGCGCAGCTCGCGCTTTTCAAGCGTGCCGCGAGCAAAGTTGAGGACGTGTTTACGCCAGTGATCTTTGCCTGAGCTGAGCCATTCGAGTAGGGGCTCGTTCAGCTTACCAAGGTCGATGTAGAAGTGCTCGGTGTCTCGCACCTCTAAATCGCGCGAGCCAGTGAGCTTAGACACTGGGTTTTTCAGCTCTACGGCGTCGTAGGTCTTGCCGCAGTTGTCACACTGGTCTCCCCTAGCCTCCCCGTAACCACACAGAGGACATTCACCCTCAATGTAGCGGTCAGGCAGAAAGCGCTTGGCCTTTAGGTCGAAGAGTTGCTTCGACGTAGCCTTATAGATGTAACCTTTGTTTAGAAGGTCGAGAAAGAAGTCGTGCACCACGCGCGCGTGGTTGCGCGTCCCAGTATGGGTGAAGTAATCGAAAGTGATGCCAATTTTTTCAAAGCTTTCGATAAACTTGCCGTGATAACGCTCAACCACGTCCGATGGAGTTGTGCCTTCCTTCTCAGCCTGAATCGTGACGGGAGTGCCGTGCGTGTCAGAACCACTGACCATGAGTACGTCGCGACCTGTCATCCGCTGATAACGCGCAAAGATGTCAGGCGGCAAGTAGGCTCCTGCCATATGACCAATGTGCAAGTAGCTGTTGGCATAGGGCCAGGCCACACAGATTAGTACTGGTTCTTTACCCGCGGCAGCAGTCATCACAGTCCCCATAGCTGGCCGCAGTCGGCCTTAAGTTGCTCAACAAACTCAGCCACCTTCATCGCAGGCAGCTGTTTACCGTCGTGGAACCTTGCCGCAACGGTGCCGGATTCCTTCTCCTTATCGCCAAGCACCAGCATGTAAGGAGTCTTCATGACCTGTGCCTCGCGAATCTTGAAGCCAAGCTTCTCGTTGCGGAGGTCGATCTCGGTGCGCACGCCAGCGGCTTTAAGTTCGGCCTCAACTTCTTTGGCGTAAGCCTCTTGGTCTTGCGTGATGTTGATGATCCGAACTTGCGTCGGCGCTGCCCAAAGCGGGAAGTGTCCGGCGTAATGTTCGATGAAGATCCCCATGAAACGCTCGAGACTACCGAGCACAGCGCGGTGGATCATCACCGGTGTATGCGACTTATCGTCACTGCCGATGTACTCGAGCCCAAAGCGACCTGGCATAGAGAAGTCGAGCTGGACGGTGCCGCACTGCCAGCTGCGCTCAAGGGAGTCAATCGGGTGGAAGTCGATCTTAGGTCCGTAGAAGGCGCCATCACCGGGGTTGAGTTTGTACTCACGGCCCGACTTTTCAAGAGCAGTCTTGAGCGCGCCTTCGGCCTGGGCCCAAATCTCGTCACTGCCGATGGACTTCTCGGGGCGCGTCGATAACTCGACCCGGTATCTGGTGAACCCGAGCAGCGAGTATGCTTGATCGATTTGCGTCAGCACGCGGATGATCTCGTCCTGAATCTGATCAGCCGAACAAAAGACGTGGGCATCATCCTGGACAAAAGTCCGGACACGGAATAGCCCATGGGTCACACCACTACGTTCATGCCGGTGAACGCGCCCAAACTCGCTCAAGCGCAGCGGCAATTCACGGTAGCTATGACGACCGGAGCCATAAACTAGGCAGTGGCCAGGGCAGTTCATCGGCTTGATGGCCGATTCCGACTCGTCCACCTGAGTGAAGTACATGTTCTCGCGGTAGTTATCGTAGTGACCGCTCTTCTTCCACAGCTCGACATCCATCACCAGCGGTGTATTGACCTCGGTGAATCCAAACTCAGCATTGCTGCGACGCATGAAAGCCATGAGTTTGTTGTAGACTGCCGCTCCTGGTGGGTGGAAGAAAGCGTTCGCTGGCGCTTCTTTGTGGAACGAGAATAAGCCTAGCTGCTTGCCAAGGACACGGTGGTCCCGTTTTTTCGCCTCTTCAAGGCGGTGCAAGTACTCGTCGAGCTCCTTTTGGGTGGCCCAAGCGGTACCGTAGATACGGGTTAACTGTGCATTGCGCTCGTCACCGCGCCAGTAAGCCCCGGCAACCGTCATAAGTTTGAAGGCACCAACCTTGGCGGTTGTTGGGACGTGAGGACCACGGCATAGGTCAAACCAGGGACCCATTCCGTAAATCGAGACTTCCTCGCTTTCAGGAATGGCGCTGACTAGCTCGACTTTGAACTTTTCGCCAAGGGCATCAAAGCGGCGTACGGCCTCGTTACGAGACACGACTTCGCGAGCGATTTTCAGGTCGGCCTTGACGATGGCCTTCATCTCGGCCTCGATACGCTCGAGATCTTTGTCGTTGATCTTTACTTCGTCCGGGAACTTAAAATCGTAGTAAAATCCATTGTCTACTACTGGACCAATGGTCACCTGCGTGCCTGGCCAAAGCTTCTGCACGGCCATAGCGAGGACGTGCGCCGTTGAGTGCCTGATCACCTCGAGGCCGTCGGCAGATTTCGCAGTCAGGATCTCAAGGTCCGTGTCGACACCCACCGGTTGCGAAAGGTCCACCAACTTACCGTTGGCTTTGACGGCTAGTGCCGCCTTGGCTAGTCCAGCTCCAATACTCTGAGCTACCTCGGCAAAAGTTGCTTCCGGCTAATAAGAACGTTTCGATCCGTCAGGCAGACGGACATGCACCTGCGACATGCTTCCTCCCAGTTCCGCTTAGCGACGCCGGGTCCGGCGCCGAGATACTGGTATAGCACGTCGTGGCAATTGCTCAAATTGTGGTTATGAGAAATTTCCATGGTTGTGAGAAATTTCTGTGGTTCCGAGAAATTTCAGTGGAGATGCCCCATACCAAGTTCTTTGGCCATCCGGGACATAATGTAAGGTGCTTGGTCCAGGAAGGTCTCAGCCCTTTCGTGGCCGAGGTCATATGCTGCAGCTACGGCGTCGATGGCGTCTACGGCTTCGTCGGCCTTTAGCCTTGAGGCCATGTCGTCGAGCACGTGACCAACCAGGAGCGTCGTCGATTCTTCGGCGTCGGATATGATCCCGAACGGCAGGGTCAGCCGATTGAGCGTCAGCGGCACATTCGAATAGCCCTTCAGAAAAGCAAGATACTGCTTGAATGGCATGGATAATTTCATGTCACCATTACTCCTCGCCGCTGCCGGCTGGGCTGAAAATGTGCTAGGTACTCTCTCTCTATCGGCCATCTGGGCCTCGGCATTAATTGCCGGATCAAGAATGCCCACGGTCGAAACTAAAGGAGGGACATCGATGGTAAGAAAGTCAGAGGGTTCGGCGGCACCTCTCGCCGCGCGCCGTCGTCCTGAGCGGCCCGACGACATCATCGGTCAGGAAAAAATTTGGGGAGCCGACTCCCCATTAAGGGCTCTGGTCAAGGCCGACAGATTCACCTCCCTGCTACTCTGGGGCCCGCCCGGGACTGGGAAGACGAGCCTAGCGCAAGTCATAGCCCGCGCTTCAGACCGAGATGTCGAGCTTATGTCCGCTGTGCTGCATGGCGTTAAAGAGATCAGGGCACAGATCACACGCTCCGAAGGGCTTTTGGCGATCGGTGACAAAGCGCTCCTGATTTTCATGGACGAGATCCATAGGCTGAACAAAAGCCAACAAGACGTCCTGCTGCCAGCTCTCGAAGCAGGCACCATCAAGTTTATTGGTGCAACGACAGAAAACCCGTCCTTCACCGTCAATAACGCGATCC
>OMIY01000422.1 GCA_900299215.1 bacterium
AGATTTAAAGATAAAACCAACATCAACGGCATCACGATGACCATCAATGATGGACTTGGCCCTATCGTAACGCATGTAGCCCGTCCCGGTATTGCTAGGACCACTTAGCGAAAAATTGGTGATGACCGCTGATTTTTCCGCTTTGGTGTGGACTGGATATTTTTCATAGCCATGGTTGTGAGTCTCGTACACCCAAAGCGCGCCGCTAGCATCACCGACGACGAAATTAGTTTGTGCTCCAAATTGGGATCCTAAATGCGCGCCAAGATAGGCTTCAAACTCAGCAACAGTAGCGATCGAGCCTAGGACCTCGGCCATGATCTCGCCCTCGCGGTCCTTTACTTCACTTTCTGGCTGGGGGAGGTTGTACGCAACCGTATTGAATATAGCAAAACCAGCCTCATTTAATCCGGCAAAAACACCTCGGCTCGCCCTGTCACCAGAGTCACCAAGACCGATGTAACGGTAACGACTATCGACGACCAATCTGACGCTGTTATAGGCGCCGTCAGTATCTCGATTCTTCCACATCAGAGGGGCATGGTCGGCCGTCAGCTCAGAGGCCCAGACGGCAGAAGTACAACCCTCCGCCACTTGGCCGCAGATCAGAAGAAAACTGAGTAGGGGGGCGACTAATAGGTTTACCGACAAAAATCGAAATCTGCCATTCATGCTACTTGCCCGCTTAGATTTCAGATCAATTTAATTCTTTATCTCAACACACTGCCTAGCCGGCGCTAAAACGGTAGCGACGACAGGCTGCGCTAATGATGGTGCCTTTGGCAAACTGAGTTGTCCACCGTTGAATCCATAAACTCCAGCCGCATCCTTCGTCAAATAGGTCAAAATCCTATTAGCCTCGCTTGCGGGTACGCCTATGCCGCCAGCACTTTGAGTCCGTGGATCAAGGCCGCCGTCCCATGGCCACGGGGCTAGTGGCTGGGGTGCTGATTCACATTTGGAACGGCAACCGTTAGGCCCCAGCCTACGGTCAAGCAACCACGGCTCACCGGTAAATAAAAACGGCTGAGATAGGCCCGTAACATTAAACTCTGCCGGTGTCGGGTAAGCAACATCAACAGGCACCACGTAAAGGCCATTCGGCGCGACGTTACCACTGATATCGATGCTGCTCTTAGGGGAGTTATAAGTTTTGTTACGAGTGCGTACCAAAACTTCTCTCGCGATAGGACTAAGCAACCTGAAATTAGTCGCTAAATCAACTGTGAATCCACTTACACAGCCGCCACGAGTAGCATCAAAACCCGCATTGGCGAGATTGAAGCAGGGCGAGGTGCGAGGCAAAGGACCCTTCACAAAATCGACGTCATAATTAACCTTGAAAATACTGCTGCCAAAAGGTGGAATGCCGCGATTGACCGTAAATGGATTACCCGCTGTTGATGCCAAAATAAATTCAAATGGCTTATTTTCTTGTGGGTCGTAATATAAAGCATAAGCATCTAGCTGGGAATCAGCCGTACTGGTGTATCCAATCAAGCGAAATCTAGCGCGTTGAGCACTAAATCCAGGTGCATCCCACTCAGCAAGGTCGATGCTTAGATAATCGGGGTTACCATCCTTGGTCATGACTCGAGCGTGAAGCTGAAGCTTTGACGCAGCAAAAAATTTAACGCCACCGACAATCTCAAAATTGCCAAGCGCCATCAAACTTTCTCCGAGTACTAAGGGGGAAAAGAGATGCGCCGTAGCATCGGGGATTGGTTCGACAACGGGATCTTTAGTGCGATTCTCGAGTGGGCAAAAGGGATCGCCGCTGCCGTTAGAAGTATTAGCGCCTTTAGAGCGCTTGCCGCCAATAACCGTACTTGGAATGCAAAACGGCACACCGGTGACAAACGCTGCCTGATAATTGTCGGGATCAACAGAAAACCGTATATCTGGACTACAGTTCGCCGTATTCACTGTAGGATCCTCGCAGCCTGGTCCAACCTGTAAGGTGTGGCGAGCACTCTTATCATTGATTCGCACCATGATGCCAGATCCAGCATCATTTGGCTGGCCATTGACGCGAAAGTATCCATGTTCGTAGTTAATGTAGGTCACGATGCCCATCAAGGTTTCAGTAGCCTTAGTGATCAAAATCTCTCCGGCAATCACCTCTCCAGAGTCCAAGCGATTGGCTCGGACCGTAGCTGTCGCCCCCCGATTTACCCAAAAGCAACTGTCGGCACGCGCTAATCCGGTCTGCCCAAGAGCCTTGCAGGCCGATGGAGCATTTAGAAAAAGTTCCTGCAGGGTGTGCCGCCGGGCAGGCAACTGGATCAAAAGATTGCGTGGGATCACCACATTGACACCACCGATGGACACTGCACCGCGCGACCAAACATCATTTTTATCAACGATGGAGATCGCCTCAATTTCGCCAATTAGCGTAACCTGAGTCGGTGCAGCAGTTAGCTTCATGGGAAAAAATACAAAAGCGAAGCCTATCAAAACTATACAATTAGAATTACCAAGGAAGGAGCCCAATCGCTGAAGCTTTCTATCCATAAGTAAAAACCTCACTTTGATACTAAAACTTTGGTGAGCGGCTTAGTCCTCTTGCTCGAAGAGAGCGAACTTGTAGATCTGCTGCGGACATTCCGGCCTATCGGTAGTCAATGTGAGATCATCAACGGGTGGGCGGCGTGGATCGGTAGTCACGCTAAACGCCAAAGTACCTGACATATACTCTAGCGGCACGTTTGGGTCATCGGACGTAAATTTCACCAGTTTACCATCGCTGATCGAGTATTTACCGGTGAAACGTTGCGCTTTACTCTTAGCCATGTCGGTCACGAGGACCCCAGTTAGGCCACCACCAGGAAGAAAACGCAAAAAACCCAGATAAGGACAGCTGAACTTACCAACAGGGACCGTAGTGACCACGTAATCAGAGGCGACTGTGGCGTTCATCAATTTGACCTGGGGTCCTTCGATCCCCTTAGCTAGCAGATGCGACGTTACTACCAGTTGAATTAGCTGGGATAAAATCACCAATGCCAGCATGTGGGATTTAGCCATTGGACTTCCGTTTTATATGGGGTCTGGTGAGACCGTTTAAATTAATTAACCAAATGAAATTGACTACTGACAACGCAGGATCAAAGGCGATTCTGCGGTGGTGTTAGTGGCAGTATCAACATCGGTACTCTGCCAGGGTAAGGCTGGTCCTCCGCTACGATTATCGTAGGGATAACCGGAAGTGATACGACCAACCGCACCGACCGGCACTGGGTTAATCCCTACCACTTGATTGCCAGGATCTAGTCCACCGTCGTAGGGAAAAGGAGTCAGTGCGGCAGGCTGATCACACCCCCCTCGATCTCCGCCACACCCCTGCGGGCCTAGCCGTCGATCGAGATTCCATGGTTCCCCGGTAAATAAATAGGGAGTCTGGATCCGATTAAGATTAATTTCGAGGTAATCTGGATGTTCCACGCCGACTGGAAACTGATAGACTCCGTTAGGGGCTTCATTTCCGCTGAGATCGAAACTAACAAGGGTCGGATTTTCGGTCTTGTTACGCGTCCGGATTAGTGCCTCGCGGCTGATAGGACTCATAATCTTAAAGTTCTGCGTAGGCTCCAGAGTTCCCAGATCATCACATGCAGGTAATTCTGCGTTAGCGAGATGAACACATGGCGAAAGGTTGCCACCCGCCCCTTTACTAAACACGTCTTTGAATCTCATGCGGAAAATATTGGTAGGTGGAATACCGATATTGACAGTGGTGGGGTTAGCAATAGTGGAACCCATAGCTAATTCATGCTGAATATTGTCAGTCGGATCAATTGCTAGTCGAAAGAGATCAAGCCTTGGAAGCAGCTCGCTCGTATAGCCTAGCCACAGCGAACGCGATCGACCAGCTGGAAAACCAGCGACCTCCCAAAGGGACTCAGACACGGTCACATAATCAGGACTACCTGGCGAAGTGGTCGGCCCATCATGAACCCGCACCGTATGGGCCGAGAAAAACCGCACGCCTGCGATCTGTTCGAAGTTACCCGTTGCCTCTAAACTATCGCCCACTTTTAATGGAGCAAAGTGGGTTGAATCAGGAACCGGCTGAGCCCGTGGATTGACAGTCCTAGCCGCGTAGGGGCAACTTGGATCATTACCGCTGACCACTCCGTTTTTGAAGGTCAACGTCAAAGCCCCATGCGCATCTCTAGGACGACTCTTAACCGTGCTAGGAACACAAAGTGGGTAACCCGTAACAAAAGCAGCTGTATAGTTATCGGAGTCAACTGGAAAGCGCTGATCGGGACTGCAGTTGACTCCACCATCACACCCTTTACCAGTTTGAATCGTGTGACGAGCCAAAGGATCATTGATGCGCACCATCACACCAGCCGACTCCGCTCGAGGCAAGCCATTCAGATAGAAATATCCTTGGTCATGATTGATATAGGTGACGACACCGGTGATGAATTCGTTGGCCTTAGCAAGACTTACTTGCCCAGCAATGACTAGTCCACGGCTTGACCGGTTTGCCAATATAGTTGCGACGGCACCGCGACGCTGAAAAAAACAATTATCCGACAGGGCCAATCCTGTTTGCTTCTTTAGTTTACATTCGCTGCGGGCCTGCCTAAATAGCTCCTGTAAGGTATATCGCTGGACGGGCATTTGAATAATTAGGTTTGCTGGGATGATGACGGTGACTCCCGCTACCACCATGGTCCCGCTCGACCAAACGTTGTCGGGTTCGTTTACCGTTATGCGCTCGATCTCTCCGATTAAATTTATCTTCGTGCTCTCTTGAGCTGGGGCGAAGATATCGACCAAATTAAGAGGAGTTTGCCATCCACCACCGCCACGACCAGAGCGCCCTTGAACGGTGTCGTCCGAGTGTGAGCTGTTAGGATGTACGGGCTCAATTGGACTAGCCTCCGCATCGACGGCACCGTGCCTTGAGGGCTTACATTGCACAACTAGAATTCCAAATGTGATGACGAGTGTAATGATGGCGAGTGTTCCGACTGGGGTCGTGTTGATTTTCATCGCTGGAACCTCTTTAAATGTCGTCGCGAGCGATAGCCAAGGTACGGTATTCAGCGCTGGTCAGAATTGCAGTGATCGCAGCGTTTTCATCGGTTGTTACT
>OMIY01000423.1 GCA_900299215.1 bacterium
ATCCGTGCTTTGACCCATTGATTCGGGGTTTATGTGACGCACTGGGCAACCCATAACCTTGGGACGTTTGCCGACACCCAATTCTTTGATGGTGAAGCCTTTAGGGTAGGTGTGACGCTTCATCTCGGTGCGCCAGTGCGGTTTGCGCGGGAGCAATTGCTCCACATAACCGCGCACTCTTAGTGCCCATCTGACTACAAGTCGTGTCATTTTTCCAGCAGGTTTAAGGCCAAATGCGGCGCACATACGTGGCGACATAATTGATGGAAGTAGCCTTGCTGCGATCGTCGAGAGGGGAAAGGGAAGCATTTTCACAACTACGGGGACTACATTTTTGTAGAGTATGTGGTTGTTTTCGCTGAAGACCATACGCTCGGCCTCGTAAAGCTCATGATAGGCGCGCATTTCAGTCAAACTTGTGAACAGATCTTTGATGCCCATCAGCTTGCCAACGGCGATCCAGAAGTTGAAAAGCGCAACCTCTTCAACATTTGTAAGCTTGCGCCAACCAAACTCCTCAATCCACAGGATCGGATCTACGACAAAAGTTGCGAGCACATAGAGCATCTGATCATTAGTGATCGGATGGACCGCGTGCATACGGTTGATGCGGCGAATGGCCTCTCTACCCTCGACGCTTGAGTAGCCACGTTCGATGAAAAGTGAAAGAAGCAAATCGGTGTCATCATAACGTTTCTGAGTGCGATCGAGAAATTCGCGCGAATCAACTAAGATCTTTGCAATCGCAGGAACCGAAAATGTCTTTAGCAAGGCCAGTTCGATGGAACGCACAAGATCAAAGGCCCAGGTGTCGACCACCATCCACTTGACGATAGTTTCGTGATCGCTCACAGGATCCATCTTCAAGTAGGAAGGTTTCCGCACAGTCAGAGCCTCCGTTGCATGCGTTTTAAAAAACAAAAATCAGGGATAGTCAGGGATACTCGCGGTTGAAGCGTTCACCCCAACTTGCGCAGCCTTGGTCATCGATGGCACCGCGGATACTGCGCATGGTGGAGAACTCACCGCCGCCCTGACCTTCGAAGCTAGTGATGAGTTCGCCAGTCTTAGCGTTCTCAATCGTGCCGCGAATGTAGGGCGTATGAATCATGATAACAAAAATTTTGGTCAGTGGGGTTGCCGAAGATAACATCGGTATCTGATCGTTGCTGAGATCGTAGCTAGCCTTGATCTTATAATCCTTGTCTTCTGCGTTGACTTCGACCTTATGCGGCACGCATTGCCGTGCAGCTGCATTGAATTTCCAATCGCTAAGTTTCCATCTAAGCTCATTGGTATGAGCAAACAAACGACGATTGATTAGTTGTCCGTGGTCCTCGAAACTGACATCGACCCAGTCCATGGTCTTAGACTTGTGATAGCTTTGCCATGCCCACTGGACTTTGTGCTCTTGATCCGAGACCACCGAGAAAGCCCAACCATCGATAGCAAAGTTCCAACGGCCCCAGGAATTTTCGCGGTAGCCGTGACCACTGATCTCAACGGTCTTGCCCGTTTTAAGGTTGGTGATGGTGCCTTCAACATGCGTCCTCGGCCATTGCATATGGACGGTCCACTTCTCTCCGGGGAGCAGTCCCATATCAAAACCGGTAATGGGGCCGAAGGGCACGCCAGCACTATCGGTTGCCCGTTCGGTCCATTCTGGCGTGATTTTCAGATCCCAAGCGGCATCCTTGGTCTTGCCTTTAAGTTCGAACATGCCACCAGCCGGAGTGACTTTGTCTAGTTCATTGAGCTCGGCGAAAAAGCCATGCTTATCGTTTCGAGCTTGAAAGCCTTTGCCATCAGCAGCGATGGAAGGGCTATTCTGCAGTCTTTCGTAGTTGGATAGCCAGCTGCCGTCCGCCCATTTGCCTGCTACCGCTACGCTGGCACCTGAAGGCATCACCGAGAAGGGTAGCGGTGGGATATCACTTTGAACGATGGCACCCTCGTCACTTGGTTTACCTAGACGCCCTTTGGGATCAGCGAGAACGAAGCCGATGGAGCCTGTAAACTGTCCCGCTTTATCGTGGACCATGAAGTACTGCCACTCGAAGGTAAAGCCATCCACGGGCGATGTGGATGTATAGGGATCATGGAAAATGTTCCAGCCAGCATGAACCTTGTCGGTGTCCGATGGTGCTGCTGTGATGGTAAACGGCGAAGCTGAGGCGATCGCTAAAATGAGTTTATTCTTTAGTCCCATGGTGAGGCCTTTCAATGAGTAGTCCGTATCAGTAAGTAGTCCGTATCATCGCGTTAGAGTCTCAACATTATGACGACCGAGGGTAACTTGGGGCAAGCCTGGATTGACCAATTCCTAGGGTCAACGTAGAGTCAGGACTAGTATTTCCACAAAATTTTTGCAAGGAGCGTGCATGTCGAGGACAGCGTACATCTACGATGCTATCCGTACGCCTAGGGGCAAAGGCAAGAGCGACGGTCGGCTTTACGAGCTCAAGCCGATTAGCCTTTTGAGTCAGCAGCTTGAGGCTTTACGGCGTCGTAACAACCTGCCGACAGAACGCGTCTCCGACATCGTCATGGGCTGTGTCACCGCTGTTGGTGAGCAGGGGATGAATATTGCCAAGGCTGCAGCCCTAGCAGCAAGGTGGGATACGGGAGTTGCCGGTGTCACCATCAACCGGTTCTGTGCCTCGGGTTTGGAGGCGATCAACTTGGCTGCAGCCAAAGTACTAAGTGGCTTTGAGGACCTGGTGGTGGCCGGCGGTGTTGAGTCCATGTCCAGGGTCACCATGGGTGCCGATGGTGGACCATGGGCACAAGATCCCGAAACCAATCGTGTGGCAGGATTTGCGCCCCAGGGCATCGGAGCCGACTTAATTGCAACGATCGAGGGCTTTAGTCGGGATCAAATTGACGAGTTTGCTCTACGTTCCCATCAGAAGGCCGCAGCGGCTCGAAGTCAAAAACTGTTTACCGCCTCGCAGGTACCAGTGGTGGATCAGAATGGACTGACCGTACTAGATAATGATGAGACCATTCGGCCAGATACTTCGTTGGCTGCTTTAGGGCAACTTAAGGCATCGTTTACTAAAATTGGCGAGCTTGGTTTTGACGGTGTTGCCTATCATCGCTACCCTGGCGTCGAAAAGATTAACCATGTCCATACAGCCGGTAATTCCTCAGGAATTAGCGACGGTGCCGCCGCTGTGCTGATCGGAAGTAAAGCTATAGGCGACGAACTTGGACTCAAACCAAAGGCTCGCATCGTCTCTACTGCAGTGGTCGGAAGTGAACCGACCATCATGCTTACTGGCCCCACGCCGGCGACCATGTTGGCTCTTAAAAGGGCAAATCTGCGCTTAAGTGACATTGACCTTTTTGAGGTCAACGAGGCCTTTGCCTCGGTAGTGCTCAAGTTCCAAAAAGACACTGGGGTACCTTGGGACAAGATCAACGTTAACGGCGGGGCTATCGCCATGGGGCACCCACTTGGTGCAACAGGAGCCATGTTGACCGGGACCTTGATTGATGAGTTGCATCGCCGTGGCCTGCGCTACGGTGTCGTGACGCTCTGTATCGGTGCCGGCATGGGTATAGCTACGGTGTTTGAACGTCAATAATCAAAGTTAGGGAGATCCCCATGAGTGATATTCGTTTTGAAAAAGACCAGAACGGCATCGTTACTCTCACGTTTGACGCCGTAGGTCAGTCGGTAAATACGATGAATGCCGCTTTCAGAAATGCTTTAAAAGCAAGTGTTGAGCGTCTAAAGGCTGAGGCACCAAGTATCAAAGGCGTGATCGTAACTTCAGCTAAGTCGACATTCTTTGCGGGTGGCGATCTGGGCGAGCTTAGGAATCTCGGTCCTAACGATGCCCAGTCAGTATTCAACATGGTAGAGTCGCTGAAGGCTGATCTCCGTACCATCGAAACCCTGGGAGTTCCCGTCGTCGCGGCCATCAACGGCAGTGCTCTTGGCGGTGGATGGGAAATCGCGCTTTGCTGCCATCATCGCTTGATGATTCAAGATTCACGGCAAAAAATTGGTTTGCCGGAGGTGACCTTAGGCTTACTTCCTGGCGCTGGCGGTGTCGTCAGGACCGTGCGCTTGGTTGGTTTGGAGGCCGCACTGCCTTTGCTGCTCGAAGGTAAACAACTCGCTCC
>OMIY01000424.1 GCA_900299215.1 bacterium
CAGGTCAGCCCTTAACTGGGCAAGTTCAGACCTAGTTTTGGTTAGTTGTTCTTCCAAGACGACGCTGCCTCGAGCTGCTTTTTTTGCATCTTCGTAGAGGCGCGCCAGATTTTGTCCGGGCGTCAGCGTCGGGTCTAAAGTGATCGAGAAGGGGCGTTCAGTTCCAGTCTCGTCAGCTGTGAGTTCAAGCGAGCTATCGCCCGCATTGACGCGGAATAGAAAAGTTTGGAGCAACTGCGCTAGATGATCCTTGTTTCCACCCCGTTCAATTTTAGTTGCTTGCGACTCAGTTTTTTGCAGTGATTTGCTGACGGTCTTTAGGCGCCGAGCGAGTCGGTCGCGAGCCGATCTTTGGTAGTCAGGCAATAGGATCTCAGACCCTTCCGCTGCCTGAGGTTGAGCTGCGTTTGTGTTGCTCTCCGACGCACTCTTGAGCTGATCGGTTAAGTCATTAAAGCCCTCTCCCAGAGGCCAAGATGGTAATGATCGTCCTAGAGGTATCCGTTTCGTAAAGCTTGCTTGTGACGTCTTTCGGACCAAAATTTGCCCAGAGGCATCGATCAGGCGCAGCTCTGGTGGCGTGCCATGCGCAAGGGCTAGCCAGTAGCTTGGTGACTCGGGGCCTTTGGTGAACAGCGGCAGCCAGTAGTCACTGGTCACAGCCTCTTGATAAACTCCGGCCAGTATCCCAGAAGGTGCGTATTTGCGCATGAGAGCTACAACGGCACCAGCGGTTTTGATCTCCGTAAAGCGTTCTGGCTCCAAACGTATGCCGCAGGACTTTTGATTGGCATCGACTATGATGTAGCCTTTGCGATAGCTGCCGGTTTGGTCCTGCCAATTGAAGGCCAGTGCTACCAAAGGACCGTGAGCTTCGAAGCATTTGCTGTATTTGCCAAATAGGACCATGTTTAATGCCAGGCAGCTAGAGCCGCTACGGCCGCGGATTCGTTGTTGGCTAGGCCGTCACGAATCTGATTTTTAATATGGCCGAAGGCCAGGCCTTGAGTATCTGCAGGTACTACAATTGGCTCCCCATAACGGACGATGATGCGGGCAAAGGGTTTTGGGATCTTGAACTGATCCCAACTTCGCATCACCCAGTTGCGATCGGCTGTGCTTGTGAGTGGTACAACTGCGACACCTGTACGTCGCGCCAAGTCGACGATGCCACCTTTGACGCGGCGCCGCGGACCGCGCGGACCATCGACCGTGATCGCCGTAAACCAACCATCTTCGGTCACCTGCACTAGTTGATCGCGCGCCTCGGGGCCGCCACGACTGCTAGACCCGCGCACTGTTCGGAACCCGTAATTTTTCATCACGCGCGTGACAATGTCACCGTCACTGGAAAGACTTGCAAGAGGGGCAAACTTTTGACCGCGATGGGCCAGGATGCTGGCAAAGAGTTGTTCGTGCCACAGCGCAAAGCAGAAACTGCCGCCCTGGTGCAAAGTCTCAGCCTTAGCTCTATGCTCCTGACCGACTACCCGGATCCGGTAGGTTAGAAGCAGGAGGCGCGACAGCAAGAATATGAGGATGCTGGCAATGCGGATTTTCCCGGTCTTCTGGGCATTGTCTTTATGAGCGTTGTCTTTTTCGGGTACCACCTCAGGACTCATTCTTCGCTCTCCTGTCCCTGCTCCGGGAATTCGGCCTCGTCGTCGCTTGGGACGTCGTCAAAATCGTCGCCGTCCAGTTCCGGTGACTCGATGTCGTCTGGTTCCTTCATGAGGTCAGCAAATCCAACTAGGGGACGACCAAAGTCGCCCCGCGTGACGGCATCGGTCCACTGGATTTTTGTAATAAAGCCCATATTGCGCATGGTGTTGATAATGGCGAGAAAGCGCTTTTCGCCAAACGGCGTGAGGGCTCTCTGGCGAAGACCGCGTGACCAAGAGTTTGGGCTTGGCAGTACTAGTGCCAAATGCACAGCCTGTTCTACGGTCAAGAGCTCTGGTTTGGTGCGGAAATAATGCCACGCCCCGGCTTTCACTCCGTAAACTCCGTCACCAAACTCAATCAGGTTGAGGTACCATTCGAGTATTTGATCCTTGTTTAGAATCTGTTCCATGATCACGGTGCCCGTGGCTTCACGGGCCTTGCGCCATAGGGTTTTTTCCCGCCCCAGGAACGACATCTTCACCACTTGTTGCGAAATGGTGGAGGCACCGCGCGCATAGCGCTTACGTTTCTTGTTGAGTTCGTAACTTTTGACCACCTGATCGATGTCGATGCCGTGGTGCTCGTAAAACCGACCGTCTTCGGCGGCAATGACGGCATGAAGGATATGTCGCGACATTTGCTTGAGAGACGTCCAGCCTGGCTGGTCAGGCCCGACAGTTGCCTTGCTGGCCCCGGCTTTGCGGTCGTAACGGGTCACAACTATTGGACCATTTAGCAGCTCATAGACGGGCGGTATGTACAGCTTAAGGGCTAATAAAAATATTCCGATACCTAGAGTAACGGAGTGTTTTCTTTGCCACCTTTGCCTGACCTTGGTAATAAAGGGTTTGGCAGGCTCTGGCAGTGAACGCTGCGTGAGCTCCCGATTTAGACTGTCTGGTGGCAGGCTAGGGTGGTTGGTGCCCTCTCCCTCAAGTTCTGACATGCACGGCCCCTTTCTTCGCCACCTATCGTGCCAAAAATGGAGCAAAAAGTTTAGGAGGTTTGCAATGACCACCACAGAAGGTATCAACGGCAGTGACGGAGCAGGAGCTTCCGTTTCAGCTAAGACGTGTATAGTAAGCGCCAAAGACCTGCAGCGAGCCGTGGCTGACTTGCAGCACACCAAACCCGGCCCGGGACTACGTAAGGTACTCCTGTGCACTGCACTGCTTGCCTTTGGGACCTTCGTTGCGATGACAGCTCAGTCGACCGCCGTTTTTGTTGTGGCGGGCATATTCTCCGGGCTGGTGCTTTCGGTGATGATAATTACCACCCACGACGCAATCCACCATACGCTTACCGGCTGGGGGTGGTTTGATGAGATTGTGCCGCGACTCATCTCGTGGCCGATTCTTTGGTTTCATGGGGTGTACAGTGAGGTGCACAAGATCCACCACAAAATGAACGGCGACGATTTCAACGATCCCGAGCGCGTCCAATGGACCGCCGAGGAGTATGAGAAGGCATCGCCTCTCGGCAAGTTTTACGTGAGGCACCAGTGGCTGCTCGACATTTTTGTCCTCGGCGGTATCGCGCTCATCGTCAACACACTGCGGTCGGGTCTACGCTTTGTCAAAGTCTCGAAATCTATGCGGGTCGCAGTCTTGTCGGATCTGATCGGGATTGTTGCCTGTAACGTGGTGATCTACTCCATTGCCTATACCCAAGGGGCGACCCTGCGCTGGTTTCTGTTTTGGCTCATTTTGGAACGTTGCACGGGTGCCGTAATGCAGTGGCGCTCTCACATTGAGCATTACGGTCTCTGGGGCAAGGGGAGGCACTATTTCGAAACACAAGCTTACAGTTGCCGCAATATCGCCACCAATGGTTTTACCAGCTGGTTCTTCAACCGCTTGAATTTTCACTCCGTTCACCATGCTTTTCCCCGCGTGCCGTTCTACCTACTCGAGACGGCGCATCGCCGCTTTATGGAGCTATACGGTGCCGATGGTGTTGAGCGCCTCGTTGAGGAGCAGGGTTACGTGGCTACATCGCTGCGCCTAGCCGCTAATCCCTGTGTCATCGGAGCACCCGACGATCAATCGCCGAGTAAGCGCCGACGCATGGTAGCTGTTGCCAACTAAGTAAACGAGCCAGAAACCGGCTCTGGTGCATCCCCGTCAACCTTGCGTTGGCGGCGAGGGCTTCAGTATACTTAGAATTATTTTCATAAATTCTAAGTACGAGGCGCTTCGTGAAAGCCAAATCGGTCATCGCCCAGTCACTGCTTGTGACGCTGCTATGTGGCTGTCTCGAGAAAAGCTCCGACGACGCAGGCTCAACCAAAAAGTCTGAGCCGAGCGATCAAAAGAAAAATTCCGTGTGGTCACAAGCTGGCACCATGGGCGCCGGCACGGCTAACGGCAGTGGGACTGTAGCTGCTCCTGTTCAGGTCAGCGTGCCCAACTATGGCGGTGCAGCTTCGCAATTGTCTCTACTTGTTGATCAGGTCGCGACCAAAGTGCCGGCCCAGCCTAGGCAGCAGGCTAATCAGACTGCTCAAGGGTTTGGACAAGGCGGAGGTCTTTTTGGCGGTGGACTATTGGCCGGATTTGGCAATCTACTCTTTGGACTTCTGGGCTTAGGTAAACAACGCTAGGGGGCGTCAGTGACATTTAGTAAAGCACTGCCAATGGTATTGGGCCTGGCCCTGGCACACTGTAAACCAGCTGCTCAGCCAACTTCTAGCGGCAAGACGCTAGGTAATGTAGTCGCCAAAGACGGCGCCCAGCGAGATCAACTCTGCGGCTTTGCCTACGAGGGGCGAGGTGCCTTGCCTCCCAATCTGGTCGCTATCAATGACTTCATTAACATCAGTCCTGCAGAGGAGTCACCTTTTCGCAATGCTGCGATTGGCGCCTTAGCGGCAGTCCCTCTGCCACTTCTAAAGCTTTACTTTGTCATCCTTCAAGGGCAAATCGTTATTGGTGAAGCGCAGTCTCAGTGCCGCAGCGCACCATTTTCAAACTCCCAGCGTCCTCTCGTAGGGAATGCTGAGGCTACCTCATGCTGGCTCATGCCGTCTGGAAATCAGCCCATGCGCATGGTGGTCATGGCCGATGTCACTAAGATTCGCTCAAGCATTTTGCGGCTTTTTGCATTTTGGATGGCCGAGTATTTTGTGCCAGGGCTTCGTTCACCGAGTATACCCGAATACTTTCAGACACCTGAGTGGAAGGCCTATGCTGACGGCTTTCTGACAGAACGCGGTAAGATTGCCGCCTCCTTCATGCAAGATATAAAAACCATGCAGGGAATCGATCCTACTAAATTGACGACGTTTAGCTCAACTGATCCGAACGCCTTTGGCAATTTCATCTACGCAAATGCAGTGGATAGCTACTACTGCTCAGCGACGACGCGCTCTGAGTTTATGGCCCAATTTAGATCGACCTGGAATGCATTCACTGATCCCAGCAGTAAGTACGCCATCGCCAAGGAACTTGGCGAACCTAGTTCTTGGTTCTGACCTCTTCGCAGTTGAGGCGCCGCATTAAAACGCGGCTAACAACGGACTCGAGCGGCTCACTCGTGACCAGCCTTTGGCCGAGTTCAGTCAATAGGTCGGCCGAGGCCACAGCCGCATACTGAGCTGCAGGTACCAGGCAGTCCCAGTCTCGTTGGTCTGAGTCGAAGGTGCAACGCAGGCTATCAGCACGCCAAACGCGGTCGCGAGGATCGACCTCGTGGTGGTAACAGATGCCCTTGGTCCGTACGCCGTAGGTGCAAAACCCGTCGACAATTTGCCCTTCGACTCCAGCTCGCAGCACATGAGCGGGGGAGTAGCTATCTTGCAGAATGTGCAAGGCGTGACCGATCCAGTAATGGTAGTGGTAGCGATCGCCATTAGGGAGATAAGTTGCAGCGCGATTCAATGCCTGCCCAATCGCCCCGCCAACGGACTGACAGGTTTCCAAATTGGTAGCAATGCCCCCAGCAGGGCGATTTCGCAGGGCGTGCACATGCTGCAACGCTCCATCATTGTGCCAATCCGTCTCGGGAGTGGCGCCGTAAGCCTGACGCATCTCTGCCGTCGGGAAGTCAGACTCAAAATTACCTTTAATCAGTGGGTGAAAAGAAATGGGACCGTGCACTCCTGATGGAACTGGCTCGTATCCTATGTCGTCTCGCCCACCCAGGCGCTGATTCGCAATATCAACAGCAAATCGCGTGATATCTTCGTGGCCTCTTAAAGTCCCAGCGCCCGTGTGCCAGAGTAGATGCGAATCCTCATCCCTATGACCTCCACAGCCAGCAATTGCAATCGTCGACAAAAAAATAAATCCGACCCAACCGACCAAACGAGCTCGCGCCAGCATCCACCACCTCTTAAATACCGTGCAGGATCTGTGAATCATCATGAAACATGTTCGAGACTATAAAACGATAACTGCTGCCTCCATCGATGCCAAGCGACATGTCATGGGCGCAGTGCTACACTTTAATCGGACTGAGAATTTCCATGGTC
>OMIY01000425.1 GCA_900299215.1 bacterium
ATCCCAGCTGGAACCTACACAATCGTAGTGCTGTGGGAAGACCAAAACGGCGTCCCGCTTCAACAAGGTTCAAGCAACGTGACGATCACTGCCGACTCTGTGTCCGTAGCTAATATTGTGATGCAGCCTGTCACTTCTACCAAAGGCGGCCTATCGGTTAATATCGTCAACAGTGCCACCAAACTAGCCTTCCTCGAAGCGCTACCGATTGCGGCACCAGGTGTGTGCACTGCAGTCAAAGTACAAGCTCAAGAGTCGAACGGCAGCCCGGCTCCGTTGGCTAATGCGATCACCCTGAGCTTTGCCTCGAGTTCAGCCACCGGTGCTTTCTACGCTGATAGCAGCTGTTCCGGCACTCCTGTGGTTTCCTTGAGCCTCGTCAAAGGCGCTACCGATTTGACCGTCTATTACAAGGACTCCGCAGCTGGCGGCCCGACTTTAACTGTTTCAAGTCCTGACGCCAGTCTCTCGATGGCCTCGTCGGTCATGGGCGCCACTTCCAGCCAACCATCTAGTTCCCCAGCTAAGCTGACCTGGTCGGGGGCGGCACTGAGTGGGAAAGTCAATGAGTGTGGTTCGCTCCTAGCTCTCATCCAGGACGCGAATGGTCAACCAGCCTCTTACACTGCCTTACATCTACTAAATGTAAGCTCAAGTTCGGCGACTGGCTCCTTCTATGCAGATTCCAGCTGCACAACTAGCATGACGGCGTTCAATCTAGCGATTGGCGCGACCCAGGCTAACTTGTTCTACAAGGATTCTGCTGCTGGATCACCAGCTCTGACCATTGCTGATCCGTCGTCTGGTGGGCTTAGCTCTGCCGTGATGAATGCCACAATCAGCAACTGATTAACTAAAGTTAAGTCGAGACCGTCGCGATAGGGGAGAGCCCCCTTCCTGCGACGGTCTTTTTTTTGTTATGCTGGCAATTCAGAGCTCTCCTTTCTGCGAGTTGCCATATGCCAAACCGACGAGACAAAATCCCTCAAGGTGTGTTTGCCCGAACTAGTAGATTACTGTTCTCGGGTGCCAAAATTGCCGTGCGTGAAGTAGCTGGTCGATTTGCTGCAGAGGACTCAAAACTCGCAAATAGAATACGGCAGACCGAGGAGCTGGTTGCTACCCTAGGACAGTTAAAGGGTGCTGCCATGAAGGCTGGCCAACTATTCAGCCTCGAGTTTAGTGACGTCTTGCCGCCCGAGGTGACTGCAATATTACGTCAGCTTCATGACAGCAGCACCTTTATGCCCTTTGATCAGGTGCGGTATATTCTCGGGCGAGAGCTGGGTGCAGAGCGATTGTCGCAGCTTGAAGAACTTTCGATCGAGCCTATTGCCGCAGCTTCAATTGGTCAGGTGCATAGGGCTCGTCTTAGAGGACAAGATGTTGCCATAAAAATTCAGTTTCCCGGAGTGGCAAGCAGTATCGATTCCGATTTGAACGTAGTTCGTAAGTTAGTTGAGATGGCAATTCAGTTACGTGGGACTCCAGTCGATATGGAGCCAATTTTTTCTGCGATTGCTACTAGCTTAAAGCGCGAAGCTGACTATTTACTTGAGGCAGCTAACGTCATTGCCTACAGGCAAGCAATTACTCGACCAGGATATGTGATCCCCACGGTTTTTGAGGACTTTACAACTTCAAAGGTTCTAAGCCTATCTTATGAGGAGGGGCAGAGAATTGCAGATTGGATAAACTCTAAACCTACTTCAGGTGATGCCCATCACTTTGCTAAGCTAGTGCTTGATCTGTTGATAGATGAACTCATGATTTATGGGATTATGCAAACGGATCCAAATTTTGGTAACTTCTTATACCGCCCTCAACGCGGAGAATTAGTTCTACTTGATTTTGGTGCCACCAACGTCTTTACCGTCGAGTTTAGGAAAATATTGCGACGAATCATCCAAAGTGTGATGAATGAGGATTTTGACGACGTTGTTGCTGTCACTCTAGAGCAGGGTTATCTCTCTGATCAAGAATCGGCGGAGACTATGGCGTGTTTCCGCGAATTGATCATGCAAGTGACGAGGATGATGCAGCCTCGCTTCCAGCCGTTTAAGTTTCGTAACGATGATTGGTTAAAGTCAGTGCGAGAGCTTGGTGCAAAATTTGCGCTGAGTGTCAGGCATTCGGCTCCACCACATCAGCTTATATTTCTAAACAGAAAGTTGAGCGGAATGTATCACCTGCTCAAGGATCTTGATGTCGAAGTGGAGATGATGCAATTTCTTAATCGAAGCCTAAGTGGCGATTTGAAGTAGGTTGAAGCTGCCTGGTGGAGTGCAGGGATGGCAAAAAAGGACTCTCAGCAGAATCAACGTGAACATTACCGCATCAGGTATCCTGACCTCGAGCGTCCTGAATTTCTCGTGGGCAAACAAAAGTACCCTGTGCTTGATGTTTCGGAACGAGGTATTCGCGTTAAACTCCCCATGAGCCACGTCTTTGTTCTGGGTCAAATTGTCAAAGGAATTGTGAAGTTTAGATCCGGCAAGCAAGTTGCGATAGAGGGCAGGATCATCCGGATCACTCAGGCAGAATCCTCCTGCAGTGTTCAGCTAAGGAGATCGATTCCCCTGGCCTATATCATGGAGGAGCAGCGGCTCCTGTTACAGCGGTACAACGAGTTGTAATCGGTCTCACCTCATGCTTAAATGGCGCCTTCAGATACAGGTGGGGCGCATGGCTAAACTGTACTTTCGCTACGGCTCAGTGGGTAGTGCTAAGACCCTCAATTTACTGGCAGTGGCGCACTCATATACGCAGCAAAGCAAGACTGTTTTAGTAGTCAAACCAGCGCTGGATACGAGATTTGGCGAAAATGCCGTCACTTCAAGGGCTGGGCTCAGTAGGGACGCCGATTTTCTCGTAGCTACAGTCGATGATTTGCCACAAGATCGGATGTCACAAGCAGACTGTATCTTGGTGGATGAGGCTCAGTTCCTAAGCGAGCCAGTTATTGAGAAGTTGCGTCTGATCGCGACTGAGTTAGATGTGCCGGTAATTTGCTATGGGTTGCGAGGTGATTTTCGGACGCGCCTTTTTCCCGGTAGTAGGCGGCTCATGGAGTTGGCTGACGAGATCAGCGAGGTCAAAACTACATGTGCGTTTTGCAACCGCAAGGCAGTATTTAATTTGAAGCTCATAAATGGACAACCAAGCCTGTCTGGCCCGGTAGTCGATCTAGGTAGTGAGGAAAAGTATTTGCCGACGTGCGCTAAATGCTACGGTTCTAAGCTACCCCAGGTATGGAACATTCAGGAGTTGTAAATCATGACAAAAAGCAAGACTGAGTCACTCTTTGCCTTTGGTATCGGCATTGGCACTCACAATAAAAATGGCGACTGGATTGAGGTTCTCTACCCTCAGCCTGTGCTTCATCCTGTTGGCTTGGAGGTGGCTGCATTTGCTGAGGCCTTTGGTTACCAGGGAGGAGAGCAATCAATTCAGTTGAACGATGAGCAGCGCAAAGCTCTAGCTGTTATCGACCCTGATTATGCCGCTCTAGTGGCTGCAGATTCCCCGCTGTGCGCAGTTTTTTTGGCAGAGGACGCAGCCCCTGCAGATGTACCCGCCGCTTATTTGAAATTGCACCTACTCTCTCATCGGCTAGTGCGTCCCAACTCGATAAATTTGACCGGCATATTCAAGGTGTTGCCGAATGTAGCATGGACAAGTTTGGGGCCTGTTGATGTTGCAGAATTGGCAGAGCTCCAGTTAGCCTGTCGCATGAAAGGCGTGCCTTTGACCGTCCATATGGTGGACAAGTTCCCGAAGATGACGGACTACGTAATGCCACCTGGGGTGCGTATTGCTGATGCCTCTCGGGTTAGACTGGGTGCCTATCTGGGATCAGGCACCACTGTCATGCACGAGGGCTTCGTCAATTTTAATGCTGGTTGTGAGGGCCCAAACATGGTCGAGGGCCGCGTCTCGTCTAGTGTTTGGATTGGCTCTGGTACGGATTTAGGTGGTGGATGCAGCACCATGGGAGTGCTTTCAGGGGGCAATACCCTGCCAATTTCACTCGGCAAAAATTGTTTGCTAGGTGCCAATGCAGGGCTTGGTATTCCGCTAGGTGATGACTGCACCATTGAGGCTGGGCTTTATCTCACTGCAGCGAGCAAGGTAAGAGTCCTCAATAAAGATGGAGAGGTGACTCGTAAACTTAAGGCGCTAGAGCTTGCCGGCCGCAGTGGACTACTTTTCCGGCGAAATTCTCAGGATGGAGCGATCGAGTGTTTACCGAACAAAAAGTCGATCGAGTTAAATCAGGATTTGCACACAAATAACTGATCGATCCTTTTTGTTCGTTATTTTTCTAGGCGTGCGCGGCTAGGTATGCGACCCAAGCCTCGCATTCCTCGCCCTTTTGGACCACCTGGAAGTTACCATCGCCGTGACCATCGGCTGAGGTTCCCTCCCATAGATATTCGACTTTGCTAAAGCCGACTTCGAGCAAAAGATCGCGCAACTCAGGTAGAGTCCACATCCGCCAATCGTAGGTAAAGACGTTTAGTCTTTTTTTCTCGCCTTTGCGTTTGAAGTGGATGTGAAACACGGCCTCGTGTGTCAGCGGATCGAATGAGTCTTGATCCCAAAAGTAATCAAAAGGTGGATTGCCGTTTTCGCTGACTTCCTCATTGGCCTCTTGGCACTTAGGACCACCGAACGCATCAATGACAAAGACGCCACCTGCATTTAGAGATTTACGGCATGCAGCGAAGTACGATTTGAGTACCTGTCTCTCTTTAAAGATAAAGTAAGAGAAATTTAGAGCACAAATAACGTCTGCCTTCGGTAGATTGCGACCCAGTACATTTTTGAGTTCAATCTTGACTCGCGCCTGCTGATCACGGCTGAGCAACGGAAGATAATGTGTCTTTCCGTAATTAATGGGCTCAGGATCGAGATCGAGTCCGAATGCAGTATTCTTGCTATTGCGCTTTACCCATGCGCAGCAGTTGGCGAACGTCCCGCAAAAGTCCTCGCGGAACACCGTGGGTTTACGGCCTTGTGCGCGGCGATAGATATCCTCAAGAAAAGCGGCATCTTCGTCCGGTGACTGGACGCTCTCGCGGTAGTGATAATATTTGTCAAATTCTGGAAGCTTTTTGCGTGTAGCAGTAGGTTTCTTTGCCATGCGTCCCTTGCGCTTTTGATGCAACTGATTAAAGTAGGGTGACGGTTCTGCAACATAGACAATTTAGGCTCAGCGAGCACGCAGCATGTACAGTCAAATCACCAATGCCATCGAAGTCACGGTACAACCTGCCTTTCTTGTCGACCATTCGCAACCTGAATCAGGTGTTTATGTGTGGGCTTACGAGGTTACCATCAGCAATCACAGCGAGCAGCCTGTGCGACTCCTCCGGCGGCATTGGCGTATCACTAACGCTTTTGGCCAAACCACGGATGTCAAAGGTGACGGTGTGGTCGGTAATCAGCCATTAATTCAGCCAGGTGGTAGTTACAAGTATAGTAGTTTTGCCAACCTGCCGACTTCTTCTGGGATCATGGCCGGGACCTACGACATGACTAGTGAGAGTGGGGACTTGCTCATCATAGCAATTCCGGCATTTTCGCTGGACAGTCCAGATCAACTCGCGCGGCCCAATTGATTTTTCTTGAACCAGCTCGAAATAGAAGGCGAGGGTGATTTGACGACCCAAATGATAGAACAAACTAGAAACGATCCTTGGCGTGACGTTCCTCATGTCGTGGTGCTGCTGAACTTTGGTGGCCCAACTTCCAGTCAAGAGGTTGAGCCATTTCTTAGGCGTCTTTTCGAGGACCCTTTTATTATTCGGGCGCCATTGCCGGCTAGATTTAGGCGTATGTTGGCTCGCCGCATTGCCACCAAGAGGGCGCCTAAATCGTCGGCCGAATACGCTAAGATTGGGTTTTCTCCAATCAACCGGATGACCAACGCACAGGCCGCGCACCTTGAGGCGACTTTACGTCAAATCAGGCCGAATACTAAAGTGGTGGTCATCAATCGCTACACGGCGCCCTACGCTGAAGACGTCGTTAAGACCATTGATTTCACAAATAGTCGCATTTTCATGGTGACTCTTTATCCACATCTTTGCCACAGCACTACAGTGAGCTCGCTGCGAGATTTTGATTTGGCAGTTGAGGCCCATCTTGGGCATCGCCATATCCCCACGACTAGAGTTTTTTCGTGGTGGCAAACGCCCAGGTATTTGGCACACACCTATCAGAGGCTAGAGCAGGGGTTGGCGCCTTTGCTAAAATCTGATCCTTCGGAGCCGGTAACTGTGGTGTTCTCCGCACATGGGATCCCGGTTAAGTATCACAATCGCGGCGACCCCTATGTTACCGAGACGCATGCGCACTTTAATGAGCTGAAGCGTCGAGGAGAAGATTGGTTAGCCGCGCATTATCCTCAAGCCAAGGTGCTTTGGGATCTCTCCTTCCAAAGTCGAGTTGGACCAGTGGAGTGGGTGAAGCCCTATACTGATGAGACGATTCAGCGCCTGGGCAAAGAGCGCGGCGGATCAGTATTACTCGTGCCGATCAGCTTTACCGCTGATCACATCGAGACCTTATACGAGATGGATCACACCTACAGGGAGCTAGCTCTGGCTTCAGGCTTTAAGCGTTACGCACGGGTAGTGCCGTCTAACGATGATCCCGAATTGGCTGCGTCCCTAGTAGATGCTCTTAAGGCTCACGGGTTTTAAGGAGCCAGGCCTATTTAGGCCTGCTTCTTCGCACCGGTGGCTTTCTCTGTAATCTTATCTTGCAAGGTCATTAGCCCGGCCAGCACCGCTTCTGGTGTTGGAGGGCAACCTGCTACGTAGACGTCTACGGGAATCACCTTATCAACGCCCTGGAGGACGTGGTAGGCCCTATAGAATCCACCGCTAGAAGCGCATGCACCCATAGCGATACACCACTTCGGTTCAGCCATTTGGGCCCAGACTTTTGCAATCACCGGAGCCATTTTTTCGGTGATGGTCCCAGCAACGATCATGAGGTCGGCCTGACGCGGGGAAAACCGAACGGCTTCGGCGCCAAAGCGGGCGATGTCATATTTGGGCCCGACCACAGCCATGTATTCAATGCCGCAGCAAGCAGTTCCAAAAGGATAGGGCCACAGAGAATTCCTGCGTGCCCATGCTAAAAATTCAGAAGCTTTAGTCGTAAAAAAAGACTGCTCTTCACTTTGTGGGTGCTTCATGTTGCTAAACCGTGCCTCCTGCGCGTCGTTTTGGCGCCCGACATTCTTGGGGGGCGACTGTCAAGAATTCAAGCCCTTTTGTCAGTCCCCTTTGATGGACCAGATCCCACAATATAATGCAAGAAAGTGCGCCGCGAATCGCGCTGGAAATGACAGTCCAGGCGTCTTTGGCCCCACAAACATGCTCTGCACCGCAGGCTGAGGCGTCCTCGAGACACCTGACCGGTTCAAAAACGTCTTCCACCGCGGTGAAAATATCAAGAACGGATAGCTTTTGTGGCGGTATCGCCAGACGATAGCCACCGCCGCGACCCCGGGTGCTCTGGATCAGTCCAGCCTCTTTCAGCCGACTAAGGATGTGGTCCATGTAATCGAGCGGCACGCCCTGGCGCATGGCGATGTCGCTACGTTGAATCACCAGATCTTCGTCAGCGCTGTAGTGCTCTGTAAGATCCATCATGATCTTGAGCGCATAGCGACTTTTTGAGGTGATATTCATCGATACACCAACCCTTTAAGTGAGGACTTAAACCACCGGGACCAAGTCGACGATACTGTCTTCACCGAAGCGTTCTTGAAGTTGTTGCTGAACTCCATTCATAAGCGTCAAGGTCGACGATGGGCAACCCTGACAACCGCCACCAAGGCGAATGTGGGCAATACCGTTTTCAAAGGCTTCGAGCCTGGCAAAGCCTGAATGAAAAGCCAACATATCGGAGACCTGACCTTCTAAAAACTCAGCGATTTCCTTAGCGAGCCCACTGAAACGATCACTGGTCAATGGCTCTTTAAAGGACCCTTGATCAGTCATGCCAAGAACCTCGCGCATACCGTCCTCGGCCTCTTCTTTGGTGAGACCGTGAGCCACCTTGCCGGAGGGTACATGTACCGCTTGCCAGCTGCCGTCCGCTTTAGTGCTGATGACTACCGATTGAAGCTGACTCATACTGCCACCACCTCCAAATAGGGATTGAATTCAGTACGCAGGATGCTTTCGATGCCTTGCAATGTACCCATCATGGCACTCGGACAACTGCCGCATGCACCCTGATAGCGGACCGTGAGAATATTGCCGTCGAGTTCGAGGACTTCAATATCGCCACCATCGGCCTGCAGCCCGGGACGGATCGTCCGGTCTAAAATTTCCTCTAGGGTTTGAAGTTCCAGTGGCAGAGCCGAACGTTCGACCTTTTTCGGTTTCGACACGGAATCAACAAAATCCGGATCGTGTTCGGGCATGGAGTATCTGACGACGTCTTGTACGCTCTGTGCCAAGGCGGTCCATTCCGAGGCCCCGTTCTGAGTAACGGTAATGACGTTTTCGAACAAATGCACCTGCGTGACATTTGCTAAACGCAGTAAAGCCACGGCCATCGGCACATGGTCGCACTCTCTGATTTCCGTGTAAGACACCTTACCCTCACGCTTCACGGTAGCAGACAATACAAACTTCCAGGCGTTTGGGTTTGGTGTTCGCTGGGTACGAATTTGCAGATTTTCAGCCGGATTAGTCATAGCCTTCTCACTCGGTCGACACTGTCTTTTGATTGTTGAGCGCACCGTTGAGCGCATGCCAGGCAAGGGCAGCGCATTTCACCCGTGCTGGATACTGCCAAATTCCAGAGAAAATCTTTAGCTTGCCGAGTTGATGCGGTTGCGACTCAGGATTTAATTCGCCTTTGAGTAAACTCTGAAACTCAGTAAATAAGGTTTTGGCAGCAGTGGTTGTCTGGCCTTTGAGGGCCATAGTCATCATTGAGGCCGAAGCCTTGCAAATGGCACAGCCACTGCCTTCAAATGCAGCTTCGTTGATGATCTCGCTGCCATCTGCACCAGAGTCAATAGTCAGGTAAACCCACAAATGGTCGCCACAAAGGGGATTAAAACCTTCAGCGGCATGGGTGTGATGCGCGGGCTTGCCAAAGTTTCTAGGCTTTTTGTTGTGTTCCAGAATCACCTGCTGATACAGGTCGGTTTGCGATGTCATGCGAACAGCCTCTGGACTTTAATGATCGCAGCAACCAAGGCATCGATCTCATGTTTGGTGTTGTAGAATGCCAAACTGGCTCGGGCCGTAGCAGGTACCTTAAAGCGGTCCATCAGTGGTTGGGTGCAATGATGGCCAGCCCGGATGGCGATGCCCTCTTGGTCAAGGATTGTACCGATGTCGTGAGGATGCACGTCGTCGAGTACAAAACCAAGGATGCTAGTCTTGTGCTGAGCTTCGCCGATCAGTTTTAGTCCCTCGATTTCCTTGAGGCGTTTGGTGCCGTATTCAAGCAGTTCGGCTTCGGCTGCGGCGATTTGTTGAAGCCCCACAGTTTGGACGTACTTAATGGCGGCTCCGAGACCGATCACGCCAGCAATGTGAGGCGTGCCAGCCTCAAATTTTGCCGGCAAATCAGCGTATAGGGTCTTGGCAAACGTCACCGACTTGATCATATCGCCACCGCCTAGGAATGGCGGCATGCGGTCAAGGAGCTCCCTTCTGCCGTAAAGCACGCCAAGACCAGTCGGTCCAAAAAGCTTATGCGACGAGAACGCAACAAAATCGACGCCCAAGGCTTGAACATCGATGGGCATGTGCGCGACAGCCTGGGCAGCGTCGAGTAGGACTGGTACATCCCGACTGTGCGCAAGATCAATAATGTCTTTAATCGGATTAACGGTACCAAGCGCATTGGAAACCGCCACCACAGCGACTAGGCGCGTGCGGCTACCGATTAACTTCTCAAACTCGTCCATCAAAAGTTCGCCACGATCATTGATCGGAGCGACGCGCAGAACCAGTCCCTGGCGCTCACAAAGCATCTGCCAGGGCACGATATTGGAGTGATGCTCCATGGCGCTTATGACAATTTCATCACCAGGCTTCAGCATCGATCCATAGCTGTTTGCCACTAGATTAATGCTAGCAGTGGTGCCGGCAGTGAAGATGATTTCAGCTTTTTCCTTGGCATTCAGGAAGGCCCTGACCGCTTCTCGCGAAGCTTCAAACTCGGCCGTTGCCTTCTCACTCAGGTAGTGCACTCCACGGTGTACATTCGAGGCACCGAGAAGTAGATGCTTCTCGACCGCATCAACGACGGACTTTGGTTTTAAAGTTGTAGCGGCATTGTCCAGATACACCAAGGGGCGACCACGGGCCATCGTAGCTAGGATAGGGAAGTCCTGCCTCACCGAATCGACTGAGAACGTGTGACCCGAAAATGTTTTACTAGCGGGAGCCGTCATCTGAAGTGTTGTCATCCGAAGTACTCCTCTACGATCAAAGGTCTTAGCCAGTCGCGCACTAGCGGTGCTTTGAACAGCACGTCATCTGCGAAAGCCATAGTGAGCAGGCGTCGTGATTCTTCCGGATCCAGTCCTCGGCTACGAAGATAAAAGATCTGATCTTCCGTCAACTGGCCGATGCTGGCGCCGTGAGCACATTTGACGTCATCTGCGTCAATGAGTAACTCCGGTTTGGTGTCGATCTCGGCATCGTTACTTAAAAGTAAGTTGCGGTTCATCTGTTGAGCGCTGGTGCTCTGGGCATCACGGCTCACGACTACTTTGCCGTTAAAGACGGCTCGGCTGTCACCGTCCAAGATACCTTTGTAAAGCTGACGGCTAACGGCATTTGGAACCTGGTGGTGTATCGAAGTGTGATTGTCGATCGTCTGCCCATGTTTGGTGAGATAAAGACCGTTTAGTTCAGCCTCAGCACCCTCACCAGTCAGGTAGACGTCAAGATCGTGACGACTCAGCTTGCCACCAATGCTCAAGCAAAAGGATTCGAGCGATGCGTCTTTACCTAACTTTACATGGCCACGACCAATATGCAGGGCCTGAGTGCCTTGATGATCGATACGCGCATATTTTAGCCGAGCATTTGGCTCGATCGTCACTTCAAGCAGGCTATTGGTAAAGACTTTGGTGTCTTTACCTAGAGTTACATGTGTTTCAATCAGTGCAAATTCGGCACCCTGCCCAATTTTAAGTAAATGCCTTGGAGCCGTGTGGCTTAAATGTGACTCCGGCGTGTTGATGTGAAGTAGATGCAGAGCTTTTGCTGGGGCACAGCCAGCTGCAACCGTGATCAGCGCACCTGTGCCAATAAATGCCGTATTCAGCTGGGTAAACACATCGCCGTAGGCTGCTGACCGTTCGATGATGGGTCTTAGCGTCGCAAGTTCTGATTTCGAATCTGAGTCCACATCGGATGTGGAATCAGCTTCCAAGACATTGGCGATGGGCACGAGATTGAGTCCAGGCAGACTCGCGGCATCGCTAAACTCAGGGGCGAGATGCCCGTTCACAAAGACCAGATTGTGGAATTCAGGTCGCAGAAATTTGGTGATTTCAGATTTCAGCCCAAGCACGTCGAGCAGAACTGGAGCCAGACCGAACTCGGCTTCGTTCAGTGGTCTAAGGCTCACATATTTCCAGGCTTCGTGCTTGCGCGTCGGTAGTCCGGCTGCAAGATAGGCATCAAATGACTTGCGTTGCAGCTCCGCCACCCAAGCTGGAGTTTGGCGCAGACTTTGCCACTTGCCGAAGGCTTTGGCGAAGGGACTGGTTTGCTCTTTAGACGCTTGCATTGGAAGATACCTTAGTTATGGAGCCTTAGTTAAGGAGCCAGTCGTAGCCACGTTCTTCGATCTCAAGAGCGAGCGTTTTGTCGCCGCTCTTGATGATGCGTCCACCAGCGAGCACATGCACATGATCTGGAACGATATAGTTCAGAATGCGTTGGTAGTGCGTAATTAGGACGATCGCATTATTCTCACTGCGTAACTTGTTGACGCCCTCCGACACGAGACGCAACGAATCGACGTCCAGTCCAGAGTCCGTCTCATCAAGGATGGCAAGACGCGGCGAGAGCACTGCCATTTGCAAAATCTCGTTGCGCTTTTTCTCACCGCCAGAAAAGTCGACGTTGAGTTGCCGGTCGATGAACTTTTCGTTCATGCCGAGAAAGCGAACCTTCTCGCGCAGGAAGCCGTCAAAGTCCAGGGGGTCCATCTCTTCGACACCTTGGTGGCGACAGGCAGCGTTGAAAGCCGCGCGCAGGAATTCAGCGTTGTTAACACCTGGTACCTCGACCGGATATTGATAGGCGAGAAAGATGCCTTCGCGCGCACGCTCGTCAGGGCTTAGGTCAAGTAGGCTCTTGGGTTTAAAGTTGATGTCGAAAAGCACGTCGCCACCCGTGACTGTGTAGTCAGGATGTCCAGCGATGACCTTGGAAAGCGTACTCTTGCCAGAGCCGTTTGGCCCCATAATGGCATGAACTTCGCCCTCTTTAACCGTCAGGTTCAGACCTTTGAGGATACTTTTTTCGTCGACTTCGACTTTTAAATCTCGAATCTCTAACATCGTAACCTACGCTCCCTTTAACCTACGCTTCCTTCGAGCTTCATTTCTAGTAGGCGCACTGCCTCCACGGAAAACTCCAGAGGCAGTTCCTTGAAGACTTCCTTGCAGAACCCGTTGAGTAAAAGACTAATCGCTGACTCGTCATCGAGTCCGCGCGATTTCAAATAGAAAACCTGCTCAGCACTTATTTTGGAGGTGCTGGCCTCATGCTCAACGCGTGCCGTTGGATTCTTAACCTCGATATACGGA
>OMIY01000426.1 GCA_900299215.1 bacterium
ATGCGCGAGATGGCACGCATTCATTGGGCATCGCTGATTGGGAGTGCCAAGGCAGAAGGCAAGGCAGAAGGTATTGCGGAAGGCGAGGCCAAGGGCAAGGCAGAGGCTAGCCTCATGTTTTTAAAAATGCTGCTTTCAGCTCCAGAGACCAAGGACTTCATTGATGCTAAGCTTGCACAGCTTACGGGCCTCTCAGTGGCTGAGGTTGCTAAGGCTCGGGGTGAGTTGAAGTAAAGCGGCTAAGTATTAGTGAGCGGTTGCGCATTTTTCTAGATAGTCAGTCGCTTTGCTGGTTCAACCGTCTCAGCCTTAAACACCCACTCCCCGTCCTTTAGTCTGCGCCGACCCGATAACTTTCGACCAAAATTTCGATCCTTGCAACGCACTTCCTGCATGACGCGCTCTTTGGCCAAGTCTTTGCATAACCCCTTTGTGCTTAATTTTAACCTCTCAGTCAGGATCGTTCATGCGACTATCCATAGCCAGCGCAATTGTCGTGACTCTCCTAACCGCAAGTGTAACTAACTGTGTGCCGCGTAAAGCATCAAGCACGAAGTCCATCATTGGTGACGACGATCGTCGTCAAGTCACTGACTCGTATAGAAATGCGACTGTCGGGACATTACATGTCGGCGACGGTAGCGCAGTGTGTACCGCATTCGCTAGTAGTGACGACGAAGTCATGACTGCCGCCCACTGTTTAGTTGCTGGATTTACGGATGACACCTATGTGTTTAGGACCAAAACACACGGAGCTAGGAAATTAAATCGTTTGGTTCGAGGTGGAGTTAAATCTGATGTGGCAGTCTTTAAGGCGGCTGAAAGCAAGCCAGAGTTTTTACCCGTAGCATCGCAGGCGCCAAGTTCAGCAGAGGCTCGTCTGATTGGATTCGACTTCAAGTCACAGGCACTACTGGAGACAACCAAAGGCGCGATAAATATAGCTTCCGTCAATACCGGGATTTACCGACACAGCTTTGACACCCTACCCGGACAGTCAGGATCCCCGATCATCCAAAACGGTAAGGTAGTTGCCGTTCACATAGGCTCTATAGCGAGTCGCCACACTAACCTCGCCGTTGGCCTTGCTGGTTTAGACGCAGCTGATGTCTATAAATCATACCCTGATTATTCTCCTGAGAATCCTGCCGGGGCCATTATCAGACAGATTGGGAAAAGAGTCATTATTGACGCCGTCGTAGGCGCGATCGTCGGTGAGATCGTCAAGGACGGATACGATTCAACCAAAGGTCTGATATCGAAATACATCGAAAACTTCCGAGATCGTCTCAAAAAGGATGCTGAGGACCGTGCCTTCCGTGAGCGCGCATTGGACCGTGACAACCCAGGTAACTTGTCACCAGGTGGATGGACAGGTCCTGACTTTAATCGGGGAGCAGACAGCCATGGAACTGCAATAGCCCTAACCACTACGGTGGGTGCAGGTGATGATCTGATTGGTGAGATGAAGATCTATTTAGCTGGAGCACTTAGTCTGATTTACATAAAGGCAAACGATCGTGACCCTACAGCTGACGAGCTTCGGACTATGGGTCAGCATATCCGCAATGGTGCTTCCTACGGGTTTCTAAAAGCGACTGTATTTAATCGCCTACCAATCAACGAACGCCACGGCAACAACGGCACTGTGTCGTGTGATACGTTCTGCGCTGAGCGTCGATTCACCGATGCACCCGGATCATGCGTAAGCGCCAAGGTATCGACCACGGGTCGCGGTGTCCACTGCTCGGAGGTGCCAGGATTTGTCGAGGGTGGTGAGCTGACCTGTAACTGTCTCGGCGACGGCTTTAATAAACCCGGCAACAACGGCACGGTGAGTTGTCGGGACTTCTGCTGGGGCGAGGAGTGGGGCGCGACCGGCAACTGCCTTGCTGCCTACAAAGGTGACAGTATCTCGTGTGACACGGCATCTGGATCACCACAGGACTGCACGTGTGGCGGGTTTAAGCAGTAAAGGTCAGAGCATAGTTAAGTGATCCATAGGCATCTCGTGCTGTCAGCGAGATGCCTTTATGTTTTGAGGTCTCGGATGTCGTTCAATCACCCGATCTTTATCATCCAACTTTGCAAATTTACGCTCTAATGAAACCTAATTTAGGCGATATTTGTGCTAAAATTGCGACTAGTCCATCAGGTGGACTTGCGGCGAAAAAGCTGAAGCTCAAACCAAGGGGTTCTTCGTGGAACAGGTGGGGAGTCTGGCCGATCATCAAATGATGGGCGGTGATGTTAGCGTATTCTGGCATTTCTACCGGGATTTGATCCCATATCTACGAAATCAGGGCAGTCTACTCAATCTAGGATCTGGGATCTCTTTCGCATTCGAGACGTTCTGTCGCCAGCAGAATAATAATTTGTCAATTACTTGTGTTGATCGATTACAGCCCAAAGCCAAACCTGAATTCATTGACAGATTTGTTGTGGGTGATATTGAGTCCGATATAGAAATTCCAGGAAATCCAAAGTTTGATGTGGTCTGCTTCTTTGAGGTTCTTGAACATGTGGATAGGACAGATGCGGTTATAAAAAATGCTATCCGTCATTGTCGAGCAGGCGGTCTCGTTATGCTGTCATTTCCCAACCTCGCATCGATTTATGCTCGCATCGAGCTGCTTTTGGGTTTTCAGCCACATGTGCTCGAGGTGAGTAACGAGCGCGCAAACCTAGGAGCTGGATTTTTCGGTCGCTACAATAACCCAAAGGATCAACCAATTCACCACATCAGGGGCATCACCTCACGTGCGGGAAAAGAATTAGCGCAATACCATGGACTTAAAGTTCGAGAAATGCTCGGCACGAGCGGCGGCAGATTTCACGCACTTTGGAAATATTTACCCGGGATCGCTCCGGTGAATGTGATGATCTGTGAATTAGCAAGATAGTGAAGCAGTCAACTATCGACAGCTAGTCAGGACGCAGCTTTTATCAACACCTGTAAGGCATCTTGAACGGCTGATTTCGGTGCAACATAGCACTCGTCCTTCTGTGCCTGATCGATAAATGGCTTGAATGCTGCTGTGAGTTGTGGATCGTCACCCGGGAGGATTTTCCAAATCTGGATGTCTTCCTCAGGGAACTCTTTCAGAATCTGTAGAGTGTTGCCTTCTTTAGGTGAGATATTAAGCTTGCCATTCACAAGAAGTAGCTCTGCCCCTAACTGGCCGAGTTGGCCAAAATTGAAATTCCGAAACTGTGGCTCTAAAGCCCACTCCGTGTAGCCATAATTAAAGTTCACGTCCCCGTTGATGGTCCGCTTTCCTGTTAATAAAAGCTCCAAATCAATAATGCGGCGCAGCTGAACATTCTGGCGCTCAAAGCGCATAATAACCTTCTCCGGCCTTGATCGAAGATACTGTAGGTAGGGTTTCTCAGATGAAACCGAATGCAGCATTGTTTTGGGAAAACTCTCCACGACACAAAATGCAATAAAGACAGTCACCCAAATGTTGCGGTGCTTAGTCTCTTTGATAACTAAGGCAATCAATGATGAGAGGGCGAGTAGGAATAGCAGTGCAAATCGAGAGTTTGAGCGAAATGGAACAACATGTCTTAAGATTTCATTCGGAGTCGGAACACTCGCACCGAGTAAATTAATTGTGGGAGACAGACTTAGTAGGAAAGAAATCACCATAGTAACCATCAGTGCACCGACTAATGCCTTGTTTTGGGCACGTGCGGCGCCGAAATTTACCATAAGCGATTCGCGAACCTGTCTTAATCTCGATGGGAGGTTTTTTGATCTCAGCACGAAAGCCAAGACCATTAGAATGATGAAAAGTGTTGGCAGTAGTCCAATAGAAATAGCAAATTCATCAGACCACCAATTTCTGGCATTATTGGCATCGGCAATGAAAGGTCGAAAATAGTCGCCAAAAAACACATTATGTACGTTTGGTAGGAAGTAGTCACTTGGTCTCGCGGAGTAGTTTGTTAGAAAGTACAAATTATTGCCGTAGTGAGCGGCGGGCTTTTGATACCAAGCATTAGTCATGTCATGGAAAAATGTTTCCTTAATATACGGCGCGACAAATAGCAGGGCCATCGCGATGCAGCAAGCGTTGCCCTGTAGCGTTTTTTTTAATAAGCCGCTTCGTAGATTTTGACCTAAATAGCAAAGGAATATTGCAACCGCGAGCCAGCACTGAAAATAGAAATAATATGGGCTGCTATACAACGTGGCGGCGATGATGAAGGCGGCGCTTGCACAGATCTTCAAATTTGATGGTTGTTCTTGAAGTCGACAAAACAACCAAAGGAAACATGGAAAATAGAAAATCGGCATTAACCCGAAGTGAGCCCAGTAATGGCTGTAGGCGTAGGCGCTGAAACTGGTGAGAACAGCGGGAATCAGAGCGACTACCGGATCCTTCAATATTTGCCTGCTAGCAAAGTAAGTGACTGCGTAATTTAAAAAAACCACAGTCATGATCATTATATTGTATGAAAGCATCAGCTTTTTCGTAAGAAAAGCGAGTGTCGTTGTGATTAGGTACGATATGACTAAATACCTGGACAGGCTAGTATTGCTAAAAGCACCAAATGGATAATTATGCGTGGTGTTGTGGTCGATACAGCCGTTAGCACTCTGTATAAGGAAATTGTAGATGTTCGAAAGTTCTCCAATCGGATCAGCCGATATTGAAATACCCCAGATGAAGTCATTCATCGGAACTTGAAAAAGTCCGTGGAAGTGGAGAGCAATAATCGCAAGTCCAATGATTGGAACAACGATCCATGTGAAATATTTTGATCCACTAAATTTAGTTGGGCTAGTTTGACTCATTTTGGTCCCTGTCGAATCAAGTAAACGCAGTTATGTTAGCACGGATAGGATTATAAAGTTTATTCATTAACTGCGCTTATTTCAGTCGATACAGGCCCTTGTAGCGCTTTGATGCTGCGAAGATGATCCGATCGTTCGTAATAGCAGAACCTTCCCACTAATTCGTCCAAAGCTGAATGTTGTATTTAAGAGGCAATTTGCTCGAAAGCGCACCTTAGGCACTCGATCAACCCAAAATCCAACCGACTGACTATCTATTCGACACACTCTTGCACGTGTCCAATGTAAAGCCAGACAACGCCGCTAGCTCGTACGCATCAGGAAAAAAGCGTAGTCATCTTAGGCTTCCAAGCGATGGGTCACTCCTCTGGGTAATAACGCAAAGACCGTGGATCTACGCACCACACCGAGCGGCTAAAAGACAATTTGGCAACTTTATAGACAGTTCAATCAACGCGATGACCCCATAGAGTTTTGAGTCCCAAAGCGACTTTGCTTTTATACGCGGCAGCTTAGCGTCTTCAAATAGAAC
>OMIY01000427.1 GCA_900299215.1 bacterium
GCTCACCACGGGGACGAGGCTCACCACGGGGACGAGGCTCACCACGGGGACGAGGCTCACCACGGGGACGAGGCTCACCACGCGGGCGAAGCACTTCATGACCACGACGACACGGCTCACGGAGGAAAGCACGCGGACTCCAGCGTCGAACATTCTGAGCATGGTGCTCCTGACCACGGATCGGATCGAAATAACCGTGCCGCGAATCATGGAGAACACGGATCTGATCATGAATCTCCAACAGAACATGCTCCCCCCCACGGAAAGCCTGACCATGGGCAAGATGCTCACGAAGACCACAACAATTCGCATACTCCCGCTAAGGCAACTAAGTCGGCAGTAAAAAAAAAACACGGCACTAAGCACTGAAGAAAAAGCAGCGAACTGGAATTACCACGGCAGTACCGGACCTACCGGCTGGGGATCACTGAGCAGTGAATATGAAGCCTGTGATCGGGGACGCAGACAATCCCCGATAGATATTGATTCTCCAGTAACAGACTCCAAGTTATTACCAATTCGGTTTCACTACCAAGGCGGCGACCAGATCGTCACAAATGACGGACGGCGCTTATTTCTCAAAATACAATCAGGTAGCTACCTCGAAATTGACGGTGATCGCTACGACCTTATATCACTGATGTTTCACGCACCAAGTGAGCATAAAATTGTCGGTGCCCCATATGATATGGAATTGCAATTTCACCATTTAGGTCAGGCAGGCGAAACCCTGATTCTATCTTTGTTCTTAGAGCAGCAATCACAAAACAAAGATTTACTGAATTTGTGGGCTGTTATACCTGAAGTTGGCGAATCAGCTCCGGAGCCAGTTTCTCTAGATCCGAGTAAATTACTTCCTGAGCGACGTAAATATTTTCATTACGTGGGCTCCCTAACACACCCGCCCTGCTCAGAGGGAGTGAAGTGGTATGTTTTGACGGATCCAATTAGCATATCCAGCGAACAATTAAGAAAATTTTCCCGACTGATACCCATGAACGCCCGGCCGGTTCAAGCGCTGAACAACAGGAAAGTGGCAAGAAGTACGCGATAATGCGTTTTTTACACATCTCTAGAGCCGAGGCACATTTCTGCCTCGGCATCATTATTCACTGCATCAGGGACAATTTCGGCATGCATCGGCTTGTTGACTACCTTTACTGGCGGTCGTGCCGAATCCAGTCTCAATTGTGTACCGTTTGCTGTCTTGTCAGTATACATTCGTCACCTCATTGGCAGGTCGCATCTAAATCTTTAGCTTTAATTTCAGTTGGTTGCTTACTTTCGGTCACAGAGTACTGTGACTGACCACTGTGATATCGCAACAACCGTGCCAACATTTGGAATCTAGATGGCGACAGCCTGCCAGCGGCTTCGATTTGGAGCCACATGCTCTTAATTGGGTCGTAGCTTCAGTTTGATCTCTCCGCCTTCACCAACTGGTATAACCTCGATTTCCCCCGCATAAGCATCAACCAGCAAATTGACAAAGACAGCCATAACTTCAGAGAAAAACTCACCTCCTGCAATTCGTCTAATTTGTTTGGCGCCATCGGAACCAAGATTATCTAATACTGACTTGTCTGGAAATAGGTCCGCGGATCTGAACTCCCAGCTAAATACGGTGCCGGCCGCGTCCTGACTTAAGTTTAAAGCAACCAAAATTTCCCCAACTTTATTAGCTCGGTGAAATAATGCCGCTAATGAAAGTAAGGCTCCGTTTAGCGCACGCAAATCAAACGAAACGGGCAAAACTATTAATGCCTCATCCCCAGCAGCTATGGGTTTCATACAAAGGTTTATTCCAAGTCTACGAAGGGTACCGGCTGCAGATCCAATAAAATCTGCAAGGATGTGATCGGGACGCCGAGATGACTCGTTTCTGATGCCTTCTTCGAGAGCTGCTGCGATCAGTACACTGCGTATCGATATCTCGAGTTTTGCCACAAGTGCTTCCGCTGAAATTAATGTTTCGTCTTCCGGAAGCTGTTGTGATGTTTTCCTAAGAACGTCAAGCATACCCTGCATCTTTGCAACAGGTGTATTCAAGTTATGGCTCAACAGTGAAACGAAATTCGACTTTAGATCAGTTACGTGAGAGTGAAGGCGCATTTGAGCTTCGAGCCTCCAACGTTGGACCGTTACCCATGAAAGTCGAACTAAACCGGATGACAATAGGACGAATAGCCCGAAATACAAGCTATCGAATAGTGGCCAATAAAAACTCAGGTACTTGACGCCGATAGAATTTACTAATGGGGCGAGTATGGCAAAGAGACAAAAGACCACAATTGTAGTTAATACATGACCTCGAAACATAACTGTGACCAGGAACAAACAAAAAATAATTGTCCATACCAGGTTTATAATCGATGAAGGAATATTTATGGTATGTTCGTCAACCAACATCTGTGCGATCAACGCCCAAAAAACGTGAAACGGCGTGCCTGATACTGTTTTCTTATCATCAAATGAACGACCGTCATAAACCGTTCTGACGCGGTTTTGCCTTGCGTTGAAAACGCTTTCGCTCATCTCTTTGAGATTTTGAGAATCCCGCTCAAGCTCCGCGGAAATGATGGCAACCTGCAACTTGTTTGGAAGCGCATTGATTGAGCCTAATTTACTCATGCGTTGTCGACTGACCGAATTGGGAGAGCTAATGTTAAGTACGTATCCGCTAAAACCGTTTGCCAATTGATCACTTAGCCAACTCGATCCAACGGCTGATGCGGCTAGGTTGGGGTTAGCATTTTGGAAGATCTGTTGAATAACCCAACCTTGGTATTCTGGCACATAGGAACAATCTAGTTGAGTCTCTCTGATTTCGTCACACAAACTGTCGTTTAGCCAGTTGGATGTTTGCCGGAAAGCGAGAGGAATTTGCTCAATTTGCTGGGGTGAAGCCACAAAATATAATTTTGTGGCCGGTGACACTGCCGAAACAACCCTTTGCAATCGATCAAAAACTTTGTCATAGCTGCCGCGGACTTCGGCCTGCCAATGGACCAAAACAAAGGGTATTTTCGCTGCGCTTAGGTGTTCAATACTTTCGGCATAAAACTCTATGACCTTTCCGGCATCAACAGATACGTCATCTGACTCACGCCAAAGAGGTGTTATGATGCGCACCATGTCAGGTTTTGCGGGAGCACGCCCACTTCCTTCTCTAAGACTGAATTCTAGAAGACGCTTTTCAAGTCTTAAAGACAACCTCGACTGCCTTGGGCCAGAATAAACAACATAGCTTAAAGCTGCAAAAAGACCCAGACCTAGCAATATCGGGTAAAAAACATCCAACCACCACAAATGATTTTTGAGTACCGCTATCAAAAACTTGGTGCTCAGGCGCTTACTCACGACCTACCTAATCCTCGCGGTAATTTTGCCGCGTTTAGTTGCAACAAAAATGTTGAACCATTGCCCGGTGACGAAATGACCTCTATGTCACCATTCATTTGCCTAGCGAAATAGCGACTGAGATAAAGACCTAAGCCATGACCCTTGCTCTTAAAAACAAGATCATCTTTGATACGATAGAACTTTTCAAAAATGCGGTCATGAAATTCATTTTCAATACCCGGACCATGATCAGTCACCCTCATAATGATTTTATTTTTTTGGCGGATTGCTTCGACCTCAATTTCGCCACCACGGGGTGAGTATTTTATCGCATTGCTTACGAGGTTATAAAGAATTTGAGCAATTAGTGTGCGATCACCATCGACCTCGGCGGCAGGCGTCAAACTCACAAGAAAACTGACTTGTGCCTCTTGAGACTTAAGCTCAAAAAGTCGCAGCACTTCTACCACCACTTGCCCCACAGCGACGTTCGTCATCTTGGGCTTAACTTTGTCCATTCGGTTCAAATATCCGACATGTCTCATTCCAGTTAAATACTCATGAAGCTCGACCGCACTATTTACCGCTTTTTCAAGTGCTTTAGTCGCAGTACCACTCGTTTTCCCAGAAATAGACTGGAGATTAGACAGTAGCTTATCATTAATATCTAGCAATTCAGCCGCAAATCGATTTAAAAACTTATCTTGAATCTCCACAAGTTCTGCATCTAACCTTAGCTTTTCCAGCTGCCCTGCTCGATGACGTATATCCGAACGAAGTCGCCAGAAAGCCCCACATAAAGTCGAAGTGCTGACCACAAGGCTGTATCGGCGAGCGGAATGTGAATATGAAGAAAGGAAAAAGCAATTGCATGGAGAACAAGAAGTAGCAACCAACTACACACGAAAATTAGACTTGCCACCCTGATCTCAAAAGACCATGCGACCAATGCGATTACAGCCATTATCAAAGTTTGAACTAAATTTAACCAAAATGGCGATGTTCTAAGGTAGGTACCGTCGATTAAATTCGTCATGCCAATCGCAACAAGATGCAGCACAGGAATGCCATTACTTAGATCTGAGCCTTCCGGTTGCCAAGGCGTGTTGACATAAGTGGCTTCGCGGCTATCAAAGGTAAAAGGTCGAAATGCGGTATACCCGACCAGTATAATCGCATCAGTTAGATTTACGTCATTTAGGCTTTCCGAAATTGCCGAAGCTGGAATCTCAATAAATTCACCTTTATGAGCGTAGTTCAACTCAATCACAAGATTTTGATCAGAAGTGACAGGGGATTCTCTCGAATTTTGACCACCCGCCGTAAGTCTGTGAGCCATAGCGTAGGCAATATGTTGGTACTCATTTGGCTCAGTCAGAATTAATTTCCGGATTGTCTCTCGCCTAAAATCACGTTTAATGTCTGCACGAAACAAACTGTCCGTTGCGGACAGAAGCAATCTACTGGTTCGTCCATCTTCAGAGTTAGCTATTTTTGAGTGACCAAAGGCACCGATGACAACTCGTGTGTCGGCTTTGGCAAGTGCAGCTAGTTTATCTAGTTTCGGATCGTCATAACTTACAAACTGAGGCGGTACAATTACCCCAATCATGCGGGCTTTAGTTACCGTCAAGCGCTCCACCAAACTTATGAGCCTATCGGCCTCCTGGGATTGAAGCGGCTGAGTCTGCCAGGGCATCGAGCCCACTAGGGCAGCACTTTGATTCGCCGCTTCATCGATGGTGACTAGTACCACTGGCGTCTTTGGGGCAAGTTTGGGTGCCATCCGACTACGTAGGTCATAGAGCTCATCTTCAGTCCTTGCTCTAAGTTCTGTGACGTAGAACACGTAGATTAGAGCAGAAACCACAGATAAAAACAGTCCGCTGATGATGACTGGTTTTAGTGGTCGCCTCATGACTACATTGACTCCAGCAATTCGGGCGCACGAGCGAGAATCGTAGTATAAACTCGCATCGCCTCTACCATTTCTATGGACTGGAGTTTACAGAATCTTGGGTCTACGGCGAATTTATCACCGCTCGCACTCTTGTGCTCGTGCATGCAACCGCCAGCGCACCATTCTCGCATCCAGCAACTTTTACAGGGATCCTTGCCCGCAGAACGAAATGAGGCTACGGCCTCTAACTTGCTTAAATCAAGCCCATTTGTGATATCACCGACGCACTCACTTTCGTCTTCGTTGAATCGATGGCAAAGATAAAAGCGTCCGACTGCCGACACGGTTAGGTAACTCACCCCTGCACCGCAGGCCATTCCACCAGTCTTACCTCGATGAATCATTTTCACAACTTGAGCAATATTCTCAAAATTCAACAGGCGAGAGTATTCGCCAGTAGCGAGGTAGCGGTCGACAATTTTGCGAATCACGTCACCGAGAAACTCGACATCCTGTTGCTCAAATTCAACTCCGCGCTCATTAGTCGCATGGTGCGACAAAAATAATTTGAAATTCTTGGAATTGAGTGTCGCTACCAACGATTCCTCAATTAAAGGCAACGTCGCTTTGGTGATCGTCGACCGTAACCGAAACTCACGCAACTGATCCAACTGGGAACTAAATGCAGCAATCTTGCGCTCGATCATAGATTCGGTGTTGGAAGTTTTGTCCTTGGTCAGACGCTGCTTTGCATGAATCCCGGGTCCATCGTATGAGAGGTTTAAGGCGAACTTTTTGCTCTTTAGCCAAGCCAGCTTTTCAGCGGTCAATAAGGTTCCGTTCGTGGTCATTGAAAATGTCACAGGAAGGTGCTCGCTTTCGCACCAATTCACCACCGCCTCAATCACAGGCCAATTTAGCATGGGCTCGCCGCCAAAGAAGACGACATGAAACGAACTTTTGCCTTGTGCAAGCAGTGATATCGCAGCTTTTGCTGTGTCCAAACTCATCATGCCCTTGCTGCCGTAGTCTCCTTCTCCTGCAAAACAATACGTACACCTGAGATTGCAGCCCTGAGCCAAATTGAGAGAAATAGCCCTAATGTCGAGTTCGACCCTCTTCTTCACAGGACGCGGCAACGCCAGGGCAAGTGCCGTCAGCTCCCTGGCAACTTCGGGATCGTCAATCTCACCGCGGACTTGCGCCGCTAAGGCCGAAGGAACTTCAAGAACATGGGAACTCGGAATATGTAGTAAAAAATGTCCGGTTTCGAAGCTAAAAGCCTGCCACTCCGATAGGTGGGACTGAACAGGGCAGACTTGGCCAGAATTGGTTACAGATCGTTCAAGTGTCATTTGTATACCACCTTCAAATGCGGCGTGTCACACACTGAGCCCCTGCATTGCAAAAATAACCAATTATTTCAGATGATTATAGATTTCAACCCAGGTCGCACTCATTCACCTACTCTGTCAGTAGCAAAACTAATACCAACTCCAGGCGGTGTCGGTAACGTCGACGGAAGGCGACTTGCTAGTTCTAGCGGCGTTGCTTCATAGCCCTTTCGATAGATCGAGCCGCCTCTTTTGCCGCAGCACTATCCCTTTTGTCGTGCGCCTTTTTTCCTTTGGCTACGCCGATTTCGAGCTTGATGTGCTGACCTTTGAAGTACATTTTTAGGGGCACAATGGTGAACCCCTTTTCCTCGGTTTTAGTAGCTAACTTGGCTAATTCCTTGCGACTTAGCAAAAGCTTACGCGGGCGAGTCTCGTCGTGGTTAGCGTAGGTCCCATGACTATATTTGGCGATGTGAGCATCGTAAAGGAAGGCCTCGCCATGGTCATCTATCGCTACCCATCCGTCATTGAGATTGACCTTACCAACCCGTGCCGCTTTGACCTCAGTTCCGGTCAAAACCATCCCCGCTTCGTAGCGTTCACTCACGACGTATTCGTGGAAAGCCTTGCGATTATTGGTAATGATTTTGTTTTCCATGGGCTCCGTACTATGCTAAGCGGCCACTCCGAGATATATCCGAGGATGTCTATTTAACACATGCAGCCCCTGGCCACATCAGACAAAGACGAATCCACGCACGAGTACCGTCGCCTAGGCGGCCCTGTGCCTATTGAATTCGCCGGCCAGAGGATAGACGATTACTTGGCTAGGCAGTTCCCTTTTTTATCCCGAAGTGGATGGCAGCAGCGCATAAGTGGCGAACGTTTACTAATCAACGGGCGCCGTACAAAAAACGCCGCTAGACTTAAGATCGGTGATGAACTCACGCTATTTGCCCCGAAGACTGTGGAGCCAGAGGTAGACCGGGGCATCAAGGTGATTTGGCAAGAGGGTCCAGTGATGGCTGTTTTCAAGCCCGGCAATCTGCCTATGCATGAGAACGGCCCCTACCGCAAAAACACATTTACCGAGATAGTTTGGCAGGAGATTGGCCGCGAGTGGGCAGCAGTCCATAGACTCGACAGGGAAACTAGTGGCATCGTCATCTGCGGGGCGACACCCTCGGTACGAGGCAGGCTCGCCACGGATTTTGCAGAGAGGCAGCTGCGCAAGGAATACATCGCGATAGCTCGAGGTCTGCCAAAGTTTGATCATTGGGTCGCCGATGGAGCGATTGGCGACCTCGCTGAAAGTGCCATTCGCATTAAAAAATGGGTGGTTCCTGGTGGCCTGCATGCTTTGACCGAATTCTCCGTACTAGAACGCGGAAAAGAAGCGTGTCTACTGGAGGCAAGACCTAAGACTGGACGTACCAATCAGATCAGGATCCACGCAGCCCATGCCGGTCATGAGCTTTTTGGCGATAAAACCTATCATCCGGACGAAAATATCTTTCTCGAATACTTTGAAAACGGTCTAACCGACCATGTGATCAAACGAACGGGGTGGCGCCGACTTTGTCTGCATGCGAGATCACTCGAGTTTGTCCATCCGGAAAATAGTCGCGAAGTCAGAGTCGAGGTCAATATGCCGGACGACATGGTTGAACTTTGGGGCGAACTCAAAAACTGAAAGCTCTCTTAGGGCCCACCTCTTTCAAATCTATCACACACGAATACCTCTGAGCATTCTGGCAGGTCGGAGCACAATTCAGAACAAATCTGAGCACCACCGGCAGCTCCCACCCTGGCCACGGCGGATCCCCTAGCAGCGGCACTAACGGCACCACCCCCTACCGCACAAGCCAGCCTGCACGCACCACGATTACCGCACTGCTTGGTGAGATGCCCCGAAGCGCAAGCACCTATACCAGCTACGTGGCTTGATGACTTCTGTTTCACATCATCACCGCATTGAATGGCCACAAAACAAATGAACACTAGTTTGAAAATCGCCCGAGACATATCAACTTCCCTCTGAATCCGATTGGGGCGGTTATGTAACCCAATCGCCTATCACCGGGCTAGTTTAAGTTTTGAATCGTAGCAATTACTAAACCCATGTCAATATGACCCTGTTTAGCGCGCGATTGGCGATTGACGCCTTTTCCACAGTTCAGCGGCAGCCATATGTAGGCGCGTGAAATCAAGCCCAATTGGCGCAAGCAGTCCATCAGAACTAACATCGCTGTTTGTAGTAAGAGCCGTGATTATTTGGCGTACCACTTGATCCCCCTTGAGGGCTTCCATCGTCAGAATTAAAAAAAGACTCTGTTGATAGGCTCTACCCGCATTTACCGTGGACAGCGCCAAGTATGAAGTTGCAAATGACTCTGGTGGCAAAAATCCGCCTGGCTGCGGGGGAAACTCAAAGTTGCCACAGCCACGCCCTGCACATGAGAGCCTTTGCGCGATGCCCTCACCAAACCATGGCGGCAGGTTACGACTGTCGCCAAGTTGAGCTAGTAAGGCGTGTACTAACTCATGGCGCAAGACGACGTCTAAATCAGCTCGCTCAGTTTTTTGAGGTGCTGGATGGACTGGGATACGAATCCGTCCATCATAAAGGCCCTCAGCCCACGTAGGTCCGCCACCTGTGACTCCCTGAAAGCTTGCCGATGGATACATGACCACTTCAATTTGACTCTGCGGCGCCGGAAGATTGTAATTTTCTCGAAATTCATCAGCTGCATCCTCAAGCGACTGCAGCACAAATGCCACTAGGTCCTCGTGATCACCGCTGCGAAAAGTCAAACGGAAATTACGTGACGCCTCAGTTTGCATCATCGCACTTTCCTTCTCGCGACTCTGCATGCTTTGCAGGCGACGAGCTAAACTTGCAGCGTCTAGTCCAATTGCAGGATTTTCTGCAAGGATCTGTAGCTGTTTGAGAATACCAACCGCATCTACAAAGCGCCCCTCAGACTCGAGTACATCGGTATAAAGGAGCAACATCTCGCTGTCGTTAGGCTCAAGCGACATGTAGTTTAGGAACTGCTCTCGAGCCAAACTCATTTGCTTTTGCTTATAATAGCAAACCGCCAGGCCCTTGACCGCTGCAGGAGCAGGCACAAGAGCACTAGCTCGCCTTAACCAATCGATAGCCTGATCACAGTCACCAAGACGCAACTTCGACCAGCCTGCACTTATTAGTAACGAGGGCATCTGTTGGGCCAACCATTGCCGAAATTCTGCCGATCTGTTGGCATCAAGTGCGGCGTTGTCGGCCAGGCTCAGAGCACCGGCGAAATCGCCCGTTGCAAAGGCACCATAAATCTTTTGCATGGCCGCCTCGTCTCCAGGCCCCCCCCTCGTAAGCTGCGCAACCTGCACCTTAGGTTCGCTGCTTGCTGGCAGAGTTGCCGGACTCTCAGTCCGAGATTCGTCCGCAGTTGACTCAGGCTTTTGGTCGTCTCGAACGGCCAGCCTGGACCAGGCAAATCCACCCAAAATTCCAATCAAAAGGGCGCTTGTAGTTGCCTTAAGGCGCATTTACTTTTGCCACCAAGGTGCCACTGCGATCTAGCGCAGCCAATTCGGTGAATCCCCCAATGAAATCGCGACCAATGAAAATCATGGGCACCGTGCGATACCCGCCGTTGGCCTCGGACAACTCCTGACGCAGCTGGGGGTTGTTGGTCAGATCGACCTCCTTAAAAGCGAGTCCGCGTTGCTCTAAAAGCCTCTTCGCGGCATGGCAGTAAGAACAGATCAAGGTAGTGTAGACGGTAATTTCCTGCATGACTATGTATCCCAGCAAAGTTATAAACAAACCGCAGATTCGCCCCCCGCGGTAATCTCGTTTATATTCGCGAAAATGAGGATAAGCATGCAAGCCGAATTAAGTGCGGCGCTGCTTGGCCTAAGGGCCGCGGCTAGTCTTGAAAATGAAAGTGAAACCGAAACCTTAGGGCGTCTGACCGTCGAGTCGCTGGGACCATCGTCAGTTCTTGCTAAGGTCGCTTCCGACGGTCTTAGCCTGGACCAGAAGCTCATGATCGAGCGAGGCCTAAAAGCGGCATCGCCAAGCTACACGGTAGAGGTTCGCTTTAAAAGGACCCGCCCCCTCCAGCAAGGCCCTACCAGCGGTCCTGCACCGCTAACTGAACGCAAAGCGCCATTTGGTCTTCGAATCACCAAGCGCGCCATTCCTGGCGTCACGCATGTGATTGTCGTGGCTTCTGGCAAAGGCGGAGTCGGCAAATCAACGGTCAGCGTCAATCTGGCCGTAGCACTGGCTGCAAGGGGCGCCAAAGTTGGATTACTAGATGCCGATATTTATGGCCCTTCGATTCCTATGATGCTCGGGCTGTCGGGCAACCTGCCGGCTACTGAGGCCGACAAACTGCTGCCACTTTCTGCTCACGGAGTCAAAACAGTCAGTTTTGGCTTCTTAACCGATACAGAGCAGCCAGTGATTTGGCGTGGCCCCTTGGTTGCAAAGGCTTTCGAGCAACTTTGCTACGATGTCAAATGGGGGGAACTCGACTACCTAGTGATCGACCTCCCTCCCGGCACAGGCGATGTGCAACTTGCCTTAGTGGAGACACTTCCCATCCACGGCGCTGTAATCGTGACCACACCACAAAACGTCGCGCTACTTGATGCTCACAAGGCTCTGACGATGTTTCAGCGGCTGGATGTCCCAGTAATTGGTTTAGTTGAAAACATGAGCGAGTTTATTTGTCCCAGCTGTGGACATCATGAGCCGATTTTTGCAACTGGTGGTGGCTCCGCGATGGCTGCTTCACGTAAACTCAAAGTACTGGCTCACGTACCTCTGGCCGTTGGTGTCCGCGAGGGTGGTGACAACGGTCGGCCGGTGGCCCTTAGCAACAGCGAACTGTCGCGTCCCTTTAAGCAACTAGCAGAGGCAGTGTTGAGCCATGGCTGATTTTCGCCTTGATCCAAGTGTGCTTCGTGAGTCGGTGTTAAGCGCCCTAGATTTGCTTGAAAAGCATTTAGCAAATTTGGATCACTTACCAGTTAAACCGCATATGGTTCCTGGTGAATTGGCAGCTAAAATGGCCGAGCATGCTCCGCAAGAGGGCACTGATCTGCCGACTTTGATGAATGTAGTCAGGGATAACTTTTTACCTGCGATCACTCACTGGCAGCATCGAAAATTTTTCGCTTATTATCCAGCGGCAACGTCGATACCAGCGATTGTCAGCGAACTACTCATTGCCACCCTTGGGTCTGTTGGCTTGCAATGGAGCGCTAATCCCGCAGCAACCGAACTCGAATGCGTGGTGATGGATTGGATTTTGGATTTATTGGGCACTCCCAAAAATTCCCCGTTTCGTCACACATCTCGTTTTGGTGGAGGAATCATACAGAACACTGCTGGCGAGGCTTTATCCGTCATTATGACAGCAGCTAGAGTCAACCACCACGCCCGGGATTTAGGTGGTACGAACTCGCTTAAGCCTGAAACCCTGGAGGAGCTTTACTGGCAGGACTCCTCAGCATTAGTAGTGTATATGTCGGATCAAACACACTTCTCTGGCCCCAAGGCTGTGAGAGTGGCTGGTATGCGAACTCATAAAATTGCGGCTCGCATACTGCCCTCCGGCAATTTCGGGATCACGGCCGAGGACGTTAGTCGCGCTATGGCAGAAGACCGTCAAAAGGGTCTCAGACCTTGTGCCGTCCAGCTTAACTATGGGTCAACGAATACCTGTGGCTACGACGACCTTGAGTCTTTTAGGGGATTCGCTGACCGTCACCAGGTTTGGGTGCATGTCGATGCTGCGTATGCTGGCCCCTCACTGATTCTACCGGAATTTAAAGATCGATCAGCAGCGCTCCAAGAGATTGCTACTTCGTTTAATTTTAATGGTTCTAAGTGGTTCCTATGCGGCTTTGACTCTGCTTTTTTGTACGTTCGTGATCGGCAGATGTTGAAACAAGTATTTGCAGCTGACGGAGCCTATCTTGCACGAGTCGACGCGGAGCAGGTTTACAACCCAGAACTTAAGGACTGGTCCATCCCGTTAGGGCGCAGGTTTAGGGCGCTAAGGATTTGGATGGTCCTAAGTTACTTTGGGCGCAGTGGACTTGAAGAATTCCTGCGCACATCCATAAGACAGGGTGACTTGGCCCGCCAGTTCATTGATCAAGCTGGAATCTTCGAGCAAGTGGTCAAAACAGATCTAGGCTTAGTCTGCTTCCGTCTTAAGACCGATGATGAAATCAAAAACGAACGTTGGATTAAACGCATCGAAGAGCTCAGTGCTGGCGGCAAAAATTATCTCATTTACCCCTCAGTGGTAGAGGGAAGATCAATACTTCGACTAGCACTGGGTGGCGTGCACACGGAAACAGATGATGTCGAAGAAATGCTCAATATTTGCGTGCAGGCTGCCGCAGATGTCCAGGGCAAAAAGTGAGTCATCCAAGTGAGATATTTATGTCTATAATCAAAATTTTGACCGCCATTGTCTTTTGGGCGCATCATGCACAGGCACAGGACACCCGGTTTTTTGGCCGCTGTGAAGTAAGCGGGGCCTACGGTCAAGGATGTGTAGAGTTTTATGACGGCAGTTGGACTGAATCGCAAATGCTGCAGATCTGCCAAAGTGTGGCAGCGCGAAAAAGCACTATCGAAATCAACGCTGAGTCAAAATGTCTGCGCGACAACTTTGCTAGCCTTTGCGTCAGCCAACAACTCTTTTCCCGTGCATTAATTTACATCGATCACATGGACCGATTTAGTTGTCAGGCACTTCTCAATGGAAAACTTTACCAAAGACCAACCGTGGGATGGTAAGCACCTATACTGGTTGCGCGGTGTTAGTTTTAAAAGTGCTTTTGATTGAGGAAGACAGGTAATGATCGAGGCGGTCTTTATCTGGCAAGCCATGATTAAGCAACCGACTTCTAGCTATGTGTAGGTGAAACCTTTTCCAATCTAGCAAAAGTTTTTCAAACTGCTCTAGGAGTTCTTTGAGACGAATGGTTTCCGCCGAGGGCTCCAGGTCTTTAACCAATTGATAAAGGCGAAGCTCGGAGTACTGACTGAGGTTTTTTAAATATGGCAAAGCTTCGTAGCCTTTTTGCCTGATTCGATCATCAACAAAGGCACAGGTATACAGTTCCAGTTCTTTATACTTACGAGACTGTATAGCACCAGCATTTTCCGTGTAGTGACGGAATTGCATGAACTCATCATGAGTAAAATCATTTAGTATTGAGACACACGCAATTGCCAGCTTAGCCAATCGGCAAAGGTGCTCAGCAATATTCAGCGTCTCGGTCGTGAGCCTTTTCACGGTCACAGCTGATAGGATTTGACGCAGTGCATCAATCCACAAATCAAAACAGATCTCATTTAGCTGAACAACCGTCAGAAAAAGCAGCTCAGATCTATCTGCTGATGTCGGTAGAAGTGAGCAATTCAAAGCAAAGAAACGCGGATCACGGTTCATGCCCTCAGTGATGCCTTGCATTAAGTTGAGTGCATCCTGACTCAAAGGAATTGCCTCTCGGCCAGCTGCAAGCAAATCTTTGGCCTCGTAGCTTTCCGGCTGATTCAACATAGAAAGCACCTGCATGCAGGCGATCATACGCTGTGGTAAAAGGGTAGGCCGTGCAGCCTCAACTTGATAGAGTCGCGCCACCAAAAAACTCATGTCTTTAAGGCGTCTAGCTACGGCCTGCTCAAAGCAGTCTGCTGGAGGAACTGCATGTAGCAAGTAATCTGAAATATAGGTCGCATAATCAAATCGTTGCTCATACACATCACAACTATTTGAGAAGAACTCATATAGCTCAGCACCACGCGGTAAAGCATGCTGCATGTCCCATAGTAAATTCTTGAGCACAATAAGCCGACGACTGACATCGTCTGCTATCATCCGTTTGCCACACCCCTGAATATAAGCTGTCGTAGCAAATGCAGCTTGCTCAAGCGCCTTACTGTTATGCGCTCTCTCGTGAGACTTGATGATCAAGCCAAGGATTGCTTGATCTAGGGTTTGCGACAGCTCATGCACGACGACCTCCTCGCCGTTAATAAGCGCTTATTAATACTTTTTTAATTATTTAGTCAAATGTTAAGTTATTAATAGAAAAGTGGGTGTTGACTAACGCGGCAAGCGTCAGTTAATAAGCTGATATGATTAGAACTTTTTTCAATTCACAGCCCTCGCCCGCATCGACAAACAACCGCACCAGGTTACTAAACTTTCTCGTTTTACTCCTGTCTATGTCTCTCGGAGCTCAATGGACATTCGCGGCGGAAGCACCCACTACTAACAAGCAGACATTGACACGCGACCCCAACGGCAATGGAACGTTCTCTGTTTACGTTAGAGACGTTAGGATTGATGCCGCGCCAGAAGAAAAAGCTCGGATTTACGCACCTTCTCGGGACTTTGGTAAATCCATGGTCACCGATGGACTCTATCCTTTAGTCATCGTGCTTCCTGGATTCCTTGCCCACTTTAGTTATTACGAGCAGATGACCAAACACCTTGTGAGCTGGGGGTTTGTGGTCTTAGGCATTGACTTCGCAAAACCGAGTGACCATGTCGCCTCGGCAAAACAAGTTCAGAAGACGATTGACTGGGCCTTGTCACGTGCAAATCCTACCTTTAACATCATAGATCCAGAAAAGATTGCCGTAGCTGGTCATTCGCTGGGTGGCAAGATCGCCGTCTACGCTTCAAGCGGTGATACTAATCCTAAATTTGCCCAGCTAAATTTTGCTGGCGACCCCCGCATTAAGTTGATTATTGCTTGGGACCCTGTCGATTCCGGCGGCCCACCCTGCCCAATCGCCGACGGAGATTTGCCCGGACAATGTCGCGGGTTTCCAGTATTACAGGGAAACATACAACGCAGTCGCGCCAAAATGCTGATCTTTGGTGGTATTACAGATGAACCAAAAAGTTTTACCTGTACGCCGGCGGGTCGCACCCACGCTAACTTTTTTGCAAACGCCACAACCTCAGCCTTGCATGTAGAGTTCCCCAAATCTGGTCACGTTGATTGGCTAGACCAAGATACATGGTTTGGCTTTCTCCCGTTCCTGGGCAACCTCTTCTGCGGTGATCTGTTTTTGGGTAATTTATTTTCTAGTCATATTACAAGGGCTGACCCACTTCAGGTTCAAGCAGTAGCTAGGCGGACCCAGCTCATATGGCTACTCAAAAATTTTGGTTACTACGAAGATCTAGACCAGTATTTAACTGGCGAAGTCATTCGCGCAGAATGTTCTAAACACGATTTATGTCGAGTTGAAGCTAAATAGTGTGCATTAAAGCAAACTGACCAAAGAGTTTAAATTTATTTTTCTACCCATGGTCCTGAGCTTTAATTCTGGACGCCAGCGAAAGTAACAACATTAAAATTGATTGGCTTAAGTGCATCGAACCAAGCTTTCGCGCGCACGACTGTGCCACCGCGGGGATCGAGCAAGAAGCTCATGTCGGCGTCTGTCGACGGCGCTAGTGGTGAGATCGATTCGCACTTTTGATCCCCACCATAACATGTCGAACCATCGGCAGCGCCGAGGACTAAAACACTCAATGGTGAGCTAACCGCAACTTGAGTCTGATCCGAGAAGTAACTTTGAGCTTTAAAACCATTGCGAGCACTACCGCGCATGGTAAACATTTTGATGCCGTCTGGATCTGTGCTTAGACTTGCGGAGTTACCCCAATCGAAAATCGAAGCTATGCCCTCAAATTTGTTTAGCGAGAGGAATTTACCTGTGCCGTCGGTTTTTCCCTCAGCCACGATCCGAGTATGACGCGTATACTTTCGGTTGCCGGACTGACAGTTCGTGCCCGAGGCACATTCAACAAATTGCCTTCTTGCCTCGTAACTAAGTAAGGCTTTGTCACCTAATTTGATAGAGAGGGCGTAGGTATCACCGCCGATACCGGAGCCATCCGGTTCAGCAGTGTAAAATGCAAAGCCAACTGTTTCGTCACTATTTTTGAATGAAGCTCTCACCATGGCCTGTGCCAAGGTTTGGTCGTTGACTCCAGCCCTAAAATCCCCAGCGTAGAGATCGTAATCCCAACCCTCAGCAGCCCGCGCCGAGGGCTTTTTCATAAGGATTTGAAATTCCCATTTGCCACCCAAACCACCGTTTGCCTCTGATTCGGCAACCATTGCCTTGAATTCAGGGTCGACTATACAAGCATCATCTGGCGCTAGTGATACCATCACTGGATCTTGATTAAACTTCAGGGCTCCTTTTGTTCCGCAGACCATCATACGGCTCATCTCGTAAGCACCTTGAATGGTCTCATGTGTGTACGAATTGTAGTTAAGCTTGCAATAGAACAGAGCACCTGGATATTCGGGCAGGTCTCGTCTCATCTCGACGCTTCCATCAGGCGACGTCATATTTTTACTAGAATCGCTATGAACAGGACTACCATTCTTCGAACAACTTGTTGCCGCATCTAGATGAAGGGCTTGGACAGCTATGGTACCCGGGGTATATCCAGCACCACCACCAGCCAATGCTCCCTTAGCACCGTCTACTTCCAGAGCGGTAGTCAAGCTGGTCTGAGCAACTGAGAAGGCCCCATCTGGGCTTTCGGGGAGCGATATCGCGATCGTCCCTGCGTTTTTATCTGAAGTATCTGTTTCAGTTGTACTGGGATCGTTCGACTTAGAGGATTTCTGGCAACTTACTGCTAAGATCGCTACCATCGATAATTTAAGTACCCTGACTCTCATAACATCCTCCAAGTGAAAGGCCAAAATGGTTAACGGCAGTTTTCTGTATTTCTTTAGAAGCGAGTCGAACCGTCAGACCTAAAACTCGACGACTTGTCGAAAATTTTGACAGTTGTTGATAATTTTTGTTTATTCACCCTCGCCATTTCAGTCCCTTACGGCAGCAGCTCCAAGCGCGATCACCTTAACCCCCCGATCCTGCGAACCGTGACCAGTTGGCACAGGCTGTGCAGAAGGTATAGTGCATCTGGGATCCCCAGATGCCGGGTTGATCGGCTGTCTAACCACATTGGTTTGTCGCTGAAAAAATTGATACAAACTGTCGCTGTTGCTGTTCCCAATCGCTTTCCGTTGAACGCTCCCACACTCTCACCTCCCAACAGCCGCTCAACCCGACCCCCCCTTCTTCCCAATAGGCGCCCTGGCGCTTGTACTTTTATCGTTTCGAGGCAATGATCATTCAGACCGGGTAAGTCCTGGTAGATAGGTTGAGGGTCCATGCCAGCTAAGAAGAAGTATCCAATACTACGCCAGCCCGATGACATTACATGCGGACCAACTGCGCTTCATTCGGTTTACGAATACTATTCCGATGCTATGGAGCTTGATGCCGTTATAAGAGAGGTCCCTATGCTACGAGGCGGGGGTACTCTTGGAGCACTTTTGGGCCTGCATGCATTAAGACGTGGTTACGACGTAGAAATCTACTCATACAATCTGCAAGTCTTCGATCCTACTTGGTTTAAACCCACGAGTTTGGGAAATGAACAACTCGTCGATAAGCTTAAGCAGCAGATGAAGGCGAAGCGAGGCAAGAAGCTCCATGTGGCTCTACAAGCCTACGTGGAATTTATTGAAGCCGGTGGCGTGATTCGCTTTGAGGACCTGACGTCATCTCTACTAAGCAACTTTCTGCTATCTGGTAAACCACTTTTAACGGGGCTAAGTGCCACCTACCTATATCGAGCTATCCGCGAACATGGCAAGTACCCAAAGGGCGACGACATCAGAGGCGAGCCTCAAGGCCACTTTGTGGTGTTGACTAGCTTCGACGCGGAGCTAAATACCGTTACTGTTGCCGACCCCTATCACCCAGAGTCTAATGATTTCGGGCATGTATACCGAGTGAACGTGGAACACCTGGTTAATGCTATCCTATTAGGAGTGGTTACGTATGATGGTAACCTGATAGTGATCACCAAGCGGCAGGTGTGACGACGGCCGCTATTGCGGGAAGCAAGGATGCAAAGAATCATCATCGTCGACAGTCCGGCGGATTGGCCTCTTAATCTTCCGGAAGTCCAGGTTGTCTCCGGCAAGGAATATCTAACTAGCGAAGCTTTTAGGAAACAACGCAACATCCGCGTCTTCAACATGTGCCGGTCCTATAAGTATCAGACGATCGGGTACTATGTTTCCTTGTTAGCAGAAGCTCGCGGCCACAAGCCCATCCCCTCCGTGTCGACAATTCAAGACATGAAGTCTCAGGCAATCGTCAAGCTCGCCGCGGATGAAATCGATGACTTAATTCAAAAAAGTCTCGGTGACGTGAAGTCGGATGAATTTGTCCTTAGCATTTATTTTGGCAAGAACGTCGCAAAGAAGTACGACCGTCTTGCCGCTCAGCTTTACCGAATGTTTCACGCTCCGTTCGTACGTGCTCACTTTCACCGCGAAGCTGGTAAGTGGCAGCTACGAAAAGTCGGCCCAATAGCGGCAAAAGAGATCCCCGAGACACACCACGATGAAGTAGTGGGGTTCGCCAAAGAGTATTTTGAAGGTAAGAGAACTGAGCTAGCTAAACGCCCCGATATTCGCTACAGCATCGCGATCTTAATGAACGAGCAAGAGGTGATGCCGCCATCAAACGAGGGCGCCATCAAACGCTTTATCAGAGCAGCTGAAAAATTGCATATGGAAGCCGAGATCATTGACCGTGAAGACTACTCGCGGCTCGGCGAATTTGATGCCTTGTTTATCCGTGAGACGACGGCTGTGAACCACCATACCTTTAGGTTTGCGCGCCGTGCAGCAGCCGAGGGACTTGTCGTGGTTGATGATCCTGAGTCCATCATGCGCTGTGGCAATAAAGTCTACTTGAACGAGCTACTCGAGAAGAATCAGATTCCGGCTCCGCGTACGTTGGTGGTTCATCGCGACAATATGCATGAGATAATCGACAAGGTGGGTCTACCTTGCGTTCTCAAGCAACCTGACAGTTCCTTTTCACAGGGAGTGTCCAAAGCTGATGACAAGGAAAGTCTTGACCGGGAACTCATGCAACTCTTTGAGAAGTCGGATCTGGTCATTGCTCAGGAGTTTTTGCCAACTGAATTTGATTGGCGTGTCGGGATATTTGACGGCAAACCTATGTACCTGTGCAAATATTTCATGGCACGCAAAGACTGGAAGGTTATTTCTAAAGACAAGAGCGGCAGGACACTAAACGGTCGTTCTGAAACCCTCCCAGTGGAACTGGCCCCCAGAAAACTAATTAATCTGGCGGTAAAGGCTGCCAACCTTATCGGTGACGGTCTATATGGCCTGGATATCAAACAGGTTGGCAACAATTTCTACGTCATTGAGATCAACGACAACCCCAATATCGATCATGGATACGAAGATCAGGTTTTAAAAGACGATCTATATCTTCGCATCATGGAAGTCTTTCTACGCCGTATTACCGACGCCAAGGAGGGACGCAGTAACCAATGAGTCGCACCGACCACCTGCACCTATTCGAGGGCTACGGCATCGAAATGGAGTTCATGATCGTCAACCGCTCAACCTTAGCAGTGGAGCCTCTCTGCGACTTTGTCCTGGAAAAAGTGGCCGGTGAGCTGGTTAACGAGATCGAATTTGGCGAAATGGCCTGGTCCAATGAGTTGGTCAAGCATGTTATTGAACTTAAAACTAACGGGCCAAGACGCGATCTCAAAGGTTTACATGAACTATTCCAACAAGACATAAAACGCATCAATCAAATCCTTGCAGAGAAAAACGCGTGCTTGATGCCAACCGCTATGCACCCTTTCATGAATCCAGCCACCGACACCCACCTTTGGGTTAGCGATGCTGCTGAGATCTACGAAGCCTATGACCGTATCTTCAGCTGCAAAGGGCATGGCTGGTCTAATCTACAGAGCGTGCATATTAATTTTCCGTTTTATGACGACAAGGAATTTGGACGCTTACATGCAGCTATTCGCCTTGTACTCCCCATCTTACCTGCACTTGCAGCATCGTCACCCATATTTGAAGGCAAGCCATCTGGCATGATGGATAGCCGACTTAATTTTTACATGAAAAATCAGCGCAGCGTCCCGCTCATCACTGGTTCGGTGATCCCTGAGCGCGCCTTCAGCTTTGCAGACTACGAAAAGAATATCTTGCAAGCGATCTACACCGCGATTCGTCCTCACGATCCCGATGGCATTTTGCAACACGAGTGGTTGAACTCCCGCGGAGCAATTGCTCGCTTTGATCGAAATGCTATAGAAATCCGCTTACTCGATATTCAGGAGTCACCGCGGATGGACATGGCTGTAGTATCGGCTGTTACTTCCTTAGTTCAGGCGCTTGCTGATGAACGCTGGACAAACATTGAAAAGCTCATGGAGTGGCACGAAACACCGCTGCGTGAAATCTTCTTGGCCTGCGTTGGCGACGGTAGCCAGGCTACGATCGACAATGAGCAGTTTTTGCAAGTATTCAATCTGCAGAGTCGCGGCCCCATCAAGGCTCAGGAGCTTTGGCGCCACATCACCACAGACCTACTGCGAGACAGCAAATATCAAATTAACAGCTACCGCGACGACGTCACTTTATTGGTTAAGCATGGTTGTCTTGCCCGCCGCCTGGTAAAAGCGTTAGGACCGAATCCATCTAAAGAAACGATCGCTAGTGTGTACCGACGTCTATGCGATTTGCTACCCGAAGGTGGCTTCTTTAATGGCTAAGATATCTCGAGTTAGAATCTCTCGTGGGGCACCCAAACCCCTGTTCGACAGTATCTTTCTCACCTGCGAGCACGGTGGTAATCTGATCCCGCCGGAGTACGCCGAGTTTTTTGCGGGAAAGCGGGAAGTTCTTAAAACACACCGAGGCCTAGACATTGGTGCCCTGGCGGTGGCTAAGCAACTAGCCGTAAAGCTGGACGCACCACTTCTTTACGTTGAAATATCGAGACTTCTGATCGACCTTAATCGCTCCAGTCACAACCCTAGACTTTTCTCAGAGTTCACTCGCACGCTAGCACCTGACCTACGACGGCAAATCATCGATAAGCACTACACTCCCCATCGACGCGCTGTGGAACTTGCGATCAAAAAAGAAATTAGTCATGGACGTCGCGTTTTGCATCTAGGAATTCATTCATTTACCCCAGTGCTTAACGGTGTCAAGCGCCAGGCCGAAGTTGGCGTACTTTACGATCCTATTAGAAGCCACGAAAAGTCCATCTCTGAGCGTCTAGTCATGTCGCTAAAATCCCATCTAAAAGCCGCCAGCTGCGCCTGGCGTGTCCGTAAAAACTACCCCTACTACGGATCATCTGACGGATTGACTACCACGCTGCGTCAAAGGTTTAAGAGTTCACAATATTTTGGCATCGAACTCGAAATGAATCAGGCGATCGTTAGCAGTGCTGCTGGACGAAAACAGATGACGACGATGCTTTCAGCTACTCTCAAAGAGTTAGTTAGTCCAAGCTGAGTCCTAGGGTGATATCTTCGAGTTGATCCTCGTAGCTCCCATCAGCCTTAAAGAAGCGCAAACTATAAGATCCTGACACCAAATGCCGCAGCTTATAAGCACCGTCGATAACGGGTACCTTGGCGAAGGCACCGTCACAGCTGACCGTGGCATCTTTGACAACGTCAGGTTTTGAGCTGAAAATCTTGCGGCCATCGATTTCGGGACCTGGTTGAGATCTGCCACCTTTTTTATTGATCGCCCGACGTTTGTCTTGGCCTGGCGCAGTCGGCTGCGAGACACCGTATGCATAAGCGCAGAGCCATTCGGCACCAGCAATTGTTGTACTCCCTTCATATCGGACACCTTTATCTTTGAGCCTTGAGCCACCACGCGGTTTGAAAACAAAACCGGATCCATCACTATTGGCTTTAAGAGATGAATACGGGTCCAAACTGACTACAACAGAGGTGGTTTTCCCCTCTTCCACCTCAAAGCTCTGCACCACATAAAACGAACTTGAGAGCGTGCTGTCTAGGCGGATATCACGTTCCGCCCCATCGCGGCCGCGATAGCGAATTGGTTTTTCTTTGCCCAGTCTGACGACAATTCGGTCATAGACCCCGACTGGAATTTCAGTAGATTTAGCAACCAGAGTTTCATCGGTCGATCCCGCGCCGAATCCATCAGTTAAGCCGAGTAAGTCGACCTGAGTGACGTCGGCATTCAAACTAGTGACAACCGTATCGTCATTACCTTCGAGTAAATCCAGACCAGCGATGTTAAGACTGATACTTTCGGAAGCCGCCATCCATTCTTTGGCAAAGGATATGTTGATCGATCCAGTCGTCGGAGTCGTACCACCCTTGTTGCCAGGATTTCCAACTTCAATCCCGCAACCGACGAAGGCCAATGTGCATGCGATGGTCACAACTTGTTTGATCATGGCCTGGATACCTTTCTCCTTTTAAGTGGAAAAAGCTGCAGATTTACTTGAACTACTTCAGTTGCGGCACTGTCTTGAGCTGAAAGTGCCAGAAGCCTCTTTCTAAGAGCTGCAATTTCTTCTTTAAATTGCGTAATCAATTGCGGTGTAGCCATCAAAGTGACAGCACTTATGTCCCGTTCATCTGCATCGACATCATCTAAGGACTCAATAGCTAGCTTAAGCATCTGTCGGTGATAGCTTGCTATGGCCATACCGATGATCTCGTTTCCTGTAGTAATCGTCGTATCTGTTGGGTACAGTCTCTGCCGCTTCTGATCAAAAGCTACGTAGTTGAGCTCAGCCAAAAGCTCGAGGCTAGCTACAACTTTACTCTCTGGAATACTTGGTCTGAGCTGAGATGCTAGCCATTCCGGATTATCTTGAGCATTCTCAAGCCGTAAAATTTCCAGAATAGCTGCGTGATACCAGTGTTCAAAGAAGGCTAATTGTCGCCGGTCAAGTTCAGTTGGAAGCGCTCGTTGCCGCAGCTCCAGTCGCTGAGCAAATATCTCTTCACGATCAGCTGTAGATTTGGCTCTCTTATGTTCCACTAGTTTAATAAAATAGCGACGCTGGACTCCAGTTAGTCC
>OMIY01000428.1 GCA_900299215.1 bacterium
CGGGAAATAGAACGAGCACTCAATTGTGCTTACGTGGCTAGGACGGTCTTTTGGTGCCATTCCGTGTTGTCAGTGGAGGCTGAGCGCATTCTCGCCGGCTTGGAATCTAAGGTTGAATGTACAGAAGTCACAGAACAAGTTTTTGCCAAACTTGCCGTGCGTGAATCCAGCGATGGTTTAGTGGTCGTTTTTGAGCAAAAATGCCACGACTTGACCATGCTTCCCCAGCGACCGATGCAGCTTATTCTTGCCGTTCAAGGGCTGGAGAAACCGGGTAATCTTGGGGCTATCTTGCGATCAGCAGATGCTGCAGGTGCTGACGCTCTTTTATTAATTGATCAGGCGATGGACCTTTATAATCCATTGGTCTTGCGTGCCAGCGTTGGGACAGCCTTCTCGCAAACAGTGGTAAGCCTCACAAGTGATGAACTAAAAAAAATTGCAGCCGAGCGCGGTTGGCAAATTGTAGCTGCAGCTTTGAGCGGAAAATCAGTTGCCTACACCAAGGTCGATTTCACTCGACCTTCCGTGATCCTGCTTGGCACTGAGGCAGATGGCTTATCTGAGGATTGGCTGGAAGAATCTCATCAGATCGCTCAAATTCCTATGGCAGGAATCGCTGACTCCTTAAATGTGAGTGTTGCAGGAGCTGTCATGCTCTTCGAGGCTAGACGGCAAATTTCTCAGAATTCACTGACACGTTGAATGGGTGTCGCTATTGCTAGCCGGTGCTGCGGTACTCGGGCTACTTAAATTGGTCGGCGGCGTTCCAGGTGGTGGGATATCGGCACCTGCGTCATTGGCAATTCGAATCAGTTCTCGAGTATCTGCTGAATTGATGTCAACAAATACCGAAAAATAAGCAGTCAATCCGTCAGATGCTCGATCCCGCGAGCCCCCGACGGAAAGTGTTCCGGTGATCTCATTGTTAACAAAGAGTGGCCCGCCCGAATCCCCCATGGAATCGACTATCTTCGCTCCTAGAACTTTTTCGCTTTCTTGTGTGGTGTAGTCACCCACATAAATGTTGGATCCATCACCGCTCGGTACCACATCAATCGAGCCGTAGTGCTTGCTGGCATCGTAGTTTTGACCTGCGTTTGCTTCATCGTAGTAGTCCGTGAGTCCGTATCCAACGGAGGTGGCTTTCACCCCTGGTGATGGTTTCGCCGCGGCAATAGCTGCATATGCTTTCGCCGCCCCTCTCGGGAACAACACGATTGCAGTATCTTTGTTTACTGTGTCCGTCTTGCTGGTGTCACCAGTTGAACCAATAAAGCCCCGTGTGAAAGCTCTGATCGCTTTAATGCTGCCTGCCATGATGTTCTGGCTGAAATCTAGCCTGTCACCGGCAACGATCGATACCCCTCCGTTGGCAGAGCTATCGATGCAATGGGCTGCGGTAATCAGTGCGGTTGGGCTGATGAAGGTTCCGGTGCATACACCGTAAGATTTGCCGCGGATACCTACAAGTCGCACGACTGTTGGGAAATCCCGCGTGTCGAGTCCGTTCACCAGGTTAAGACAAGATCCCGAAGTCGCGGGCTGTGACTTAGCCGATGTCTTACCTACGGTACGAGACGAACTATTACGCGGAGACGCTGACTCACTGCAGCCAATCACGGCCGCGGCTACGATTCCTACACAAGCAAGGCGGAATAACATCTGGATTGCCCCCAAAGATGCCAAGACGCCTCTATATGGGGGCTTATCGGTTATCCGCTTAATTTCTTGAGATTAAATCGTAAGGAATTGAATATATTAACATTATCTGCTGTCAATTCGGGGGTCCCTGAAGTCGAACCATTTGCTGAACCGCCCGAGCGTCACCAAACCTGAGATAGGTGGCCATCTGATCGGGGCTAGCTGTTCCCTCTGTTGTCGATTTCATTTGGTGGCCCGCAAGGTCAATGCGCAAACGTAGTGAGCTTGTTTTGGGTGCGAGTTCAATTTTTTTCTCGGTCGCGTAGTGGAATAAATTGGCTCCCGTTCGACCGAACAAATCGCTGCCTTGAATATTTCTGAGCTCACCCTCAAACGATTTCTCCCCAACGTTGACAGTATAGACTAGGGCAGCATTGACATTCGCGCCTGTGAACCTGGCGTCTACGTCAAAAAGAATTCTGTTGGCTTCAAGCGGGCGAACTTTACCTTCGCAATCGGCAATGGAAATCTCGTAGGCTAAGTAATTGCCCGGTACTCCATTGGCTAACGTGGGAGTAATCAGCTCCGCCTTAGTGGTGCCGGCGGGACCACAAGGGTCATCCGGACTGCCACCAGCCGCAGGGCTAAGATTAGATTCTCCACTACTATTGAAGGCCGCTTTCTGTTTGCAAGCAGAGGCAAGGCACCACAGGCACATACCAGTGATGATCAGTCTGAGCTGCATAGCTAATCTCCGATACGCAGTAAAAGTGTGCTAAATGCGTATCGGAGACATCAGGTTGAACTTGATAGTTGAGATCTCGCTCAAGCCTTGGCGCTTTTCCTCTTAGTCCCAGAATACAAGTCAAAAATCAATAACTTGCATGGAATGCTGCCGTTCATAAGTGGAATACGTCGCGTGGTCTTCAGACCGATTGACTTGTACGGGGACTCTTCAGCCGCCAGCAGCGCCGCTCTCCAACCGGGAAAGCGCTGCTTCAAAGTATCACCAATCTCCTTGTAGAGAGCTTCAAGGTCACTGCGCGACGACTTTGCCAAACGCTCGCCATAAGGCAAATTGGCGACCAAAATACCAGAATCAGCCGGAGCCTCGAGGTCCTGGAATTTGCCAGTGGCAAATTGAATGTGTTTCTCGACTCGAGCTTTTAGTGCATTGCGCTTCGCCAACTCCACATAAGCTGGTGAGATATCGCTAGCAACGATGGGATGAGCCGGCGCTTCAGCGCGTTCTGCTCTGACCTCATCCTGCACTTGGCGCCATAAATCCTTGTTGAAGCTTCTTAGCCATTCGAACTGGAATTGGCCTTTGGGGCGATGAATTTGTGGTGCCTTATTTAGTGCTATCATTGCTGCTTCGATAGCGATAGTCCCACTTCCGCACATCGGATCTAGAAAGGCTTGGGTCCCATCATAACCAACAAGCGCCAAGATAGAGGCAGCTAAGGTCTCCTTGATGGGGGCTGGGTGCCCCTCCTGCCTATAGCCTCTTTTGTGCAACGCTTTGCCGGACGTGTCAAAGCTAAGGACACAACGGCCGCCAGCGACAAAAGCTACTATGATGACCTTGGGCTCCTTGAGGTCGACCTTCGGCAAACGACCAACACGGCGCTGGAAAGAGTCCTGAAGCCCTTCTCTAACCTTCTTGCTGATGTCGTTGGCGCGCATAAACTCGCCACCTCGATCACCGGGAACCCCTTCGATTAAGAAAGTCCGCTCGACTCCGAATAACTCTGGCCAGTCGATACGTCGCGCCTGCGAGTACAGCATCTCTGGAGATTTCGCCGGAAATTCTTTGATGACGCGTAGGATACGACTTGCTGTACGCAGTCGCAAATGCGCTTGATAAAATTGCTCTTCGCTAGCTGAGAAGTGGACGGCCCGGTAGGCTGGTTCGATGTTACTGACACCGAGCTGCGAAAGCTCGGTGATCAGTACTTCTTTGGTCTCTTCTGGACAGGTTGCGATGAGCCGAAGCTCACCGGATTTCATTTCTTCTCCGTGGGTGTCCCTGCAGGTGCTGCGGCAGCCGTTGCTTTAGGCTCCACCGACAACAGTTCAACTTCAAAAATAAGAGTAGCGTTGGGTCCAATAAGAGGACCGGCGCCACGATCACCATAAGCCAGCTCTGAAGGAATGAACAGCTGGTACTTAGCGCCTGGCTTCATCAGCTGCAGTGCTTCTGTCCATCCTTTAATAACGCCGCTAACCGGGAACTTAGCTGGTTGACCGCGCTTGTAGGAGCTGTCGAATTCCGTACCGTTGATGAGAGTGCCTTTGTAGTTCACAGACACTGTGTCATCAGCCTTCGGAGCGTCGCCTTTACCTTCCGCGACCACTTTGTACTGAAGGCCGCTAGCAGTCTTCTTCACGCCTGGCTTACGGAAGTTTTCGGTCAAGAAATTCTTGCCTTCGGTCGCATTTTTCTCACCAGCTGCTTTGCGCTGAGCTTCAGCTTTTGCGCGTAGGTTTTTGTCCAGGTCGGCCATCAATTTCTGGGTCTCTTCCTGGGTAAGCGGTGACTTCTCGCCCGCCAGTGCTTCTTTCAGGCCATTTGTCAGCATGTTAAGGTCGACTTCAAGTCCGTCGCGTTTAAAATTACTGCCGATTTGGTAGCCGATTACATAACTAACCTTATCCTGATCGGTTTTGAGCGCAGTCGCAGCGTTGGCGTGAGAAACTGCCACTGTGGCTACGGTAGCAGCTAGAACCGAGGTATTGAGCAACGAATGACGAGCCATGGAACAGTGACCTCAAAATTAGTGTGTTATGGGACAGTGATACCATTAACACCCCAATGTAGCAAAGGAGGCGACGAAAGCCAAAAAAAATAAGGCCCTCGCGGGCCTTTGGTTTTTAGTTAGGAAAGATCGAGGGTCTTTGACCTGGGGATTGGAACGGAGATTGACTTGGTCCAGGCGTAGGTGGTCCCATAGGCGCTCCATAAGTAGGACTGGGCATCCCTACATCGGAGCTTATGACAACCACACTCACCGAAGCGGTTTTAACCGTTTTTCCGTCGGCACTTGTGCAAGCAGCCTTCACCAAATACTGGCCGACATCGTTATAAGCATGATTGCCCGAAATGCCCGCTGCGGTGGTACCATCACCGAAGTCCCAGGAGATCGTGAAGCCTGCCGCCATGTAGCAGTAGCCAGTAAAAGCGATAGGCTTAGTCGGCTGACTGAGCATTGGAACGGCTGCAATAGTGAAGCCTCCGTCCTTCTTGCTGCCGTCAATGACCGTTAAGGTCATGGTGGCAAGGGCAGTTAGATTATTTTCGTCAGTAACGATCATGGTGATCGGATAGTCTCCGACTTTTTTAAACGTATATGGAACGCTTAAGGCATCGCAACTACCAGGCGCTCTGACAGCCGAAAGTGGTACATCGCCCTCAGGTGTTTTTATCGTGTAGTCAGCACGAACAATGCCTGGGTTAGCGCAGTTACTTGTACCTACGAAGCTAGGCGACAAAGTGTCATTTGAGGGCTGTACAGAAGTCGCCGAATCGGTGACAACGGTCGTCACGCTGCCGTTGTTGAATATAACCTCCACTCGTGCCGTTGGTGCCACGGGTTGAGTGTCGCCGTTTCCTAAATTTTGCGGTGGATTACCGTCCGAACCCGGTAGTCTGACATGATAGGACGCTTGATTACACGCAGTTACTACTTGAGTCACGGTTACAGGAACAAGCAGTGATACTACAAGTCCGAGTACTTTAGTGTTGGGTAACATTCTGATCACTGGAAACTCCTCGGGTTATTTCGCCATGTCGCGGTAGATGGTGAAGGCGACGCGGCGATTCAGCTGTCGGCCTTGGTAGTTGCCGTTGTCGGCAATGGGCATACTTTCGCCGCGCCCGATTGCGATGATTTTATTTGGTGGCAGGTGGTGTTTGTCGATCAACCACTTGCGGATTGTTTCAGCTCGTTTGCGGCTTAACTCAGCATTGTAGGTCTCAGAGCCAATGGAATCAGTGTGACCTTCGATGATTAAACGGGTGAACACCGGTTTGGTCATAAGATAACCAGCAAGTCTGGAAAGTGTTCCGTCAGCGCCACCCACAACTAGGGTCGACGAATCGTACTCAAAGAGAACGTCGTGAATGACGATCTTTTCACGTGGTTTAGGTGGCCCACTAAACGGATCCGCCTTGGCTGGAGTCACTTGAGAAATCGTCTCAAATTTTTGTGCTGGAGCAGGTTTGCTTAACTGGCCCATGGCGTAATTAATACCAGTGTAGACGCGCCAAAAAGGTGAGCTAATACCGTTAATCAGCTGACTTCCGATGCCAAAGTGACCCGAAAGCTGAGAGGAGAAATCATGCTTAGCACCAAAAAGTGTCTCGGCCGACGAAGCCTGTCTGCGAGAGAAGGTATCAACTTGGCGCACGGGAGCACTGCCATAAACTTCCCAGATTAGTTTAGTCTGGATGGAGGTGATGAGATAGCTTAACGCTCCAGATGCGATGTACTGATCTGGAAGCGGTGTGATGGGTGCTGCCGTGGTAATGGTTTCTCCCGGCTGACGGAAGCGGTAGCCAAGGTTTAAACCAAACTTCGCTTTACCGTAAGTCGTGTGGCCAGCTAGGACAAAGTTGGTTGTTGGCCCAGCATTAGCACCTGTATAAGGGTTGTCTTTTATGCGATTCACGTTTGCCACAAGTTGAGCGGCTAAACCTGATTCCTGATCTCCTGCAAACTGATATTTGCCTTGGAGGCGAATTTCGGTATTACCCAGGGCGTTATATTCGCCGTGGTAGCCAGTCGTCGGGGAATTTTGACCCAGCACTTGCGGTGCGCTTAAGCCCATTTCCAAACCCGGAAGTAAACCCACACCCACGTGCAAATCCGCGCTTAATATCGCGTCTGTGAACCTTGTATGGCTTTGTTGATCGTCAGCAAAGTATGGAAGCGAATTGGCTTGGTCGTTTAAGAACAGTCCGAAGTTAACAATGCCTGGTTCTAGCACTTGGCCAGACTCAACGGTGACGAAGTCGAGTCCCGAAGTGGTAGGATTGAAGTTCTGTGTGTCAGCACCAATGACGTTACCGTAGCTGACACCTGTAAAAAGACTTGGCAACAGTGCCATGGCGGCTGCAGCCAATGTTTGCCTGTGTGCGGTCTCGAGGTGCGTTCGCTTGGGTTTGGTAATTCTATTCCGAATCAGCATGTTAACAGCTCCAGTTCTGAATCTTTGAGAGCCTTGCCCGGGGCGGGTTTTAAGCGACTCTCAACTATGCTTGTGCAAGCCTAATGCCAGTTGGCAGGAGTTGCGGGTGACTAAATTTCAGATTACTTGGGCAAAATTTTGGCTAAGGCTTATACACCGACATTTGTCCTAACCGTAGGACCGATAAAAGTAACAATAAACCAAATATAGTTTGATCTAGTAAGATCGGGGAGTTGTGCTTTTTTAAATTTGTAGAGAGCAAGCTTCTACGGATGGCAATGAATTTGCAGGTTCGTAATTAGTCTCCGACTAACCAAGAACCATCACACTTAGTGAGCCCCGAAAGTGAACCGCAGCCGATTAAAGATCGAACCCAAGTATGCCCCGCTTGCTCGGGCTCCGCTTATGAGTGGGTTAGAAGCACTGGGATCTGTGTTGCCGCTGTTGCGCGATTCAGCGAGAAATAGCGGAGCATTATTGCGGCACCTTTTCAAATCTCCCGGCCAATCGCAGTCGATTAAAGTCTGGGCACCGTTGGACCTTAGGCTCCAGCAAAGTCTTTTCCACTCAAACGTGCCTACATTCATCTTAAGTAACGATCAGCGTTTTCTTGATTGGAACGTTGCCTTTGACCTTATCTTCGGCGGTAGCGACTCCCTGGCACAAGTACGTCGGGGTGGTAAGGTTCAAAATTGGTATGCAAAACTCGATAACTATCGTCGTGTACCTAAACGCTCCGAACAACTATACGGTGAGGCGATACTTCCCATCACCGATCGGGAGCGTGTAACTTTTTTATCCGCCAAATACGGGCGGATGGTTTTCACGAGAATTATGTCGCCGGTTGTCGATCGATCATCAGGGCGCATTATCGGCTGGACAGTGGTCCTGAATATCAACTCAGTGAATAGGCGCCAGGAGTTTTTCTCGGATTTATACGCCGCGATTGCCAAAGAAACACAAATGATCCGTCATGCTGCGGGTGTGGACGGAGTTTTGGGTAGATTTCCAGGGCGTCAAAGTCTGAATTACCAAGTTTGTGAGCAATTTCCTGGCCCTGGTAGGATTCTTGAGATTGCCTGTGGCACCGGTGCTATTACCTCGATGCTTGCGGTCGACGGCCATAAGGTCGTTGCTATGGATGATGACGTGCACCAATTACGAATCGCACGAGAACGTTGCCGGCATACAGGCCATGTGCGATTTGTAAGGTCGTCTGTGGCTCGCGTTGGAAAACTCCCAACGGGAAAATTCGATGGAGTAGTGCTTAACGTCTTACTCAGCGGCACGCGCGACCTGTTCGATGGGCTACCGCAAATCCATCGAAGTATGGTTGACGGAGGCACGCTTGTGCTAATCATGAGGACCGATCGCGGTACGATTGATGCGCTATTCGATGCGGTTAAAGTTAGCCTCGAGTTACAGGGGCGGTTTGAAAATCTGAAACATCAATTTAGCCAGGTTGCAAACTACCAGTCTATTCTGGGTGTCCAAAATGGGATTGGTGAGGAACCCAGCGAGGCACTGGTCATTGAAAAGCTCCAGAATTGCGGTTTTGCGGTTGACGGGGTGGATCGTGATGCTGATGATGGGCAAACCATCGTGATCAAAGCCCGCAAGTAAGGAGATCTCATGTTCGGGAATAGTAGAAAGAAAGAAGTCGAAAAGGCTCTCGATTCAATCGATTTTGCAAAGAACCGGTACCAACTAGAGTTAGATACGACGATGGGTACCGTGAAGTTGGATTTCTGGCCGGAAGTAGCCCCAAATCACTGCAAAAATATGCTAGGTCTGGCGATGATTGGGTTTTACGATAACCTCACCTTCCATCGCGTTGTGCCGGGCTTTGTAATTCAGGGTGGCTGTCCTAACGGCACCGGTACCGGCGGTCCCGGCTACCATGTAGATGCTGAATTTAATGAGAAAGCTCATGATCCGGGCGTACTTTCAATGGCACGTGCTCAAGATCCTAACTCAGCTGGCAGCCAGTTTTTTCTTTGCCTAGAAAAAGTGCCATTTTTGGATCGGCAGTACACGGCATTCGGTAAAACCGCGGATGAGGCGAGTTTAGCCGTGGTGCAGTCGATCGGTAAGGTTAAAACTGCCTCGGGAGATCGGCCGGTTACCGACGTAGTCATCAAAACTGCCAAAGTTTTGTCTAGCCCGCTCTAAAGTCTGCCTCCCAATTCGCCGATAAGCTGGATGACCCCGAGAATTCGGAGTAATATCGGGGTTGTTACTGACACTCCAAGGCACCCCCCCTGCACTCGTGGGGTGTTGGCAGTAAGGCAGTAGCGATCTTGCACTCGGTTTTGGCGGCAAAGCCGCTGGGAGGTGATTATGGACAGCTTGACTGGTTTCGGTTGGTTGCTCGCAGCTACTCCAATTGGCAGTTGGTTTGCGATTGCAGCTGGAATTTTAACACTCGGATTTCTGGGGGCGCCCTTTGCGGTATGGACCCTCGGTATCTCCGCCGCGCTTTGGGTGATGGGTGCGCCGATTCCCGTTTTCGGAGCCATCACTGCCATATTCGTGCTTCTGAACTTACCCCCAATACGGCGTACCTTACTGTCCATCCCAGTTGCCAAATTGATGGACAAGCTTAAGCTGATGCCAGTCATTTCTGAGACAGAACGTGTGGCGCTTGAGGCGGGTACGACCTGGGTCGATGCCGAGTTGTTTTCAGGCAAACCTGACTACAACATGATTAGGAAGGAGCCTTACAGCAAGTTGCCTGCCCATGAACAAGCATTTATCGAAAACCAGGTAAAAACTGTGTGCTCGATGGCCTCGGACTGGGAAATTTACAAGAATAAGGACCTACCACCAGCGGTTTGGGATTATCTGAAGAAGGAACGCTTCTTTGGAATGATCGTTCCGAAGGAATTTGGTGGCCTCGGATTCACGGCGGCAGGCCACAGTGAGGTGATCGCTCACTTGGCTACTCATTCAGGACCGTTAGCAATTACGGTCATGGTTCCGAACTCCCTCGGGCCGGCTGAGCTCCTAGCGCACTACGGCACCGATAAACAGAAGCAACATTACTTGCCGCGTCTGGCTCGCGGTGAGGAAATTCCTTGTTTCGCTCTCACCGAGCCAAATGCTGGGTCTGACGCGGGATCGTTACAATCAAGTGCAACAGTGTTTAGGGGTGACGATGGTAATCTTTACCTCCGCCTGAACTGGGAAAAACGCTACATCACGCTCGCGGCAGTGGCGACCCTAGTCGGTCTCGCAGTAAGGCTCTACGATCCAGAAAACTTGCTGGGGAAAGGTAAAGACCTTGGTATTACCTGTGTGCTCGTGCCTGCTAACACCAAGGGTGTGGTTCTAGGGCAGCGTCATAATCCAATGGGAGTGCCGTTTTACAACTGTCCGACTACCGGTAAAGATGTGGTTGTGTCCATTGATCAGATCATTGGCGGTGCCGACGGAGCGGGTCGTGGCTGGCAGATGTTGATGGAGTGTCTGGCAGCTGGTCGTGCACTTTCGCTACCGTCGCAAGCGGCTGGTGGAGCGAAAGCAGTGACCAGACTTGCGAGTGCTTACGCAGTGGTGCGCCGTCAGTTTGGCATCTCAATCGGTCAGTTCGAAGGTATCGAAGAGCCTTTAGCACGGATAGCCGGCATCACTTATGCCATGGAAGCTGCGCGTGTTTTCGCTGTCGGTGCTATTGATGCAGGCAAGAAACCAGCGGTAGTTTCGGCAATAGCCAAATACAACCAAACTGAGTTGGCGCGCAAAGTCGTCAACGATGCGATGGACGTTTTGGGTGGCGCCGGGATTTCTCGTGGTCCTCGCAACCAAATTGCGAATGCTTACATTTCTCTCCCGATCAGCATCACAGTTGAAGGGGCGAACATTCTGACGCGCACCATGATTATTTTCGGTCAAGGTGCTATCCGTTGCCATCCGTATGCTTACAAAGAAGTGAAAGCACTGATGGAAAAAGATTACGCCTCATTTGACCGTGCCTTCTGGGGACACATCGGCCATGTGGTTCGTAACGCTTGCCGCTCTATTGTACTAAGCTGGAGTCGTGGACGCCTTGCGGCGGTGCCTAGTAGTCCAGTTGCACGGTACTACCGCAAGTTGTCCTGGGCCTCGGCATCTTTCGCAATCATGGCTGACATTGCTATGGGCAGCCTCGGTGGCAGCTTAAAGTTGAAGGAGAAGCTGACTGGGCGTTATGCCGACGTGCTTTCTTGGATGTACCTTGCAACCGCCATACTTCGTCGATACGAAGCTGAAGGTTATAAGGCCGAGCACAAAGTGGCCTTCGAGTGGGCGATTCAGTATGCATTTGCTCAGATACAACAAGCATTTGACGGCATTTTTAGCAACTTCGAAGTTCCGGGAATTGGATGGTTGTTCCGCGGACCAATCGCTTTCTGGTCCCATTTGAACCGCATCGGCTCGATGCCGTCCGATAAGCTCGGGCACGCACTTGCCAAAGCTATTCAGCAGCCAGGGGCGTTCCGCGATGACATGACTCATGGCATTATCAGCGATCAGTTACCTGCGAGTAACAATCTCATCGAGCACGCTTTTACACTGTCTCACTTAGCAACTGATATTTTGGCTAAGATTTCAAACGCTGTTAAGGCTGGCAAGTTGCCAAAGCGCCGCGCCAACCTGCTGGTAAAAGAAGCCTTGGCCGCACAAATCATTACGGACAAAGAAGCGGCCATGCTTGAATCAGCTAACACTGCCAGAGAAGAGGCGGTGAAGGTTGATTCATTCACCCTTGATGAATTTCGCCCGACGCTGATGGATTCAGAAACGAATCGCCGTGGATTTGGTACTTGAGTAAGTCTGAGAATTTTAGTCTGAGATCACGATTCTTGAAGATGGATGGAAGATGAAGAAGTTGAGCTGGTGGGGGCTAGGTGCAGGAATCGTGATCTTGATTGGAGCGATCTTAACCGCGGGTCAGATGGGTGAGACTTCTCATGCGTTTGCCCGCGGCTCAGTAATTATAAGCGACGAGCTGGCAGCATCGGCCAAGGGTGTGCGTACGCTCTTTATAATCGCCTCTGGTCCCGATAGGCCTATGCCGTTGGGGGCTTTTCGCAAGACTTTAGGGGCGGACGCCGCTGGCGAGTTTCATGAGTTTGTGCTGACCAAGGACAACATGCAGCGGATGATGGGCGAAGAAGCCTGGCCTGAGACATTTAAGCTCAAAGCACGTTTAGATGTGGATGGTGGTGCAGGTCCTGATCAACCTGGAGACCTCGTAGGCGAAGTCTATCCGGTCAAGCTTGGTGATGAGGGCGTTACGATTAAGATTGGCCGCCTAGTTACCCAGTGAGAGAGTTTTTACTCAGCGTCTAGCGCGGAAGAACTCCTTAAGCACTGCTGCGCACTCCTCCGCTAAAATGCCACCGTCAACTGGTAAGCGATGGTTGAGCCGTGTGTCCTCGTGAATGCGATAAAGGCTCCCCATGGCCCCGGCTTTGGGGTCCATTGCACCAAAAACCACGCGTTCAAGTCTAGCTTGATAAATAGCGCCCGCACACATGATGCAAGGTTCAAGAGTCACATAAAGGGTGCACCCGGTTAAACGCCAGCTGCTAAGAGATTGGCAGGCCATCGATATCGCGTCCGTCTCGGCGTGACTGACGGCATCTTGGCGCTGTTCACGAGTATTTCGACCACTTGCGATAAGGCGATTCTCATGCACAATGACTGCCCCAACTGGGACTTCACCGTGCTGCGCAGCCTCCTTTGCGAGGATCAAAGCCTCTTTCATCCATTTCAGATCATCAGCTTGAAAATTGCTCACAAAGTATCCATGACCGCATGCAAAAAAGGCTTAGATGAGGCACCACTCGCCAAGTGTTTAGCGATATTGCCGAGTCGGCGCAAGCCTAGGTGGGCCATAATATCTTCGGGTGCCATGCCTTCGGCGATCAAATGGGTAACCGCAAAATGCCTTAGCTGCTCTGTGTTAAGACTTTTCACTCCAATTTTGTCGCCCAACTCGTAAATAATGAACTTAAGGCCATGGCGAGTCATCTTAGGTAAAGGGTAGCTGGCATCCCTACCTTTGAAGGAAATAAACATTAATTTGTCTTTGGCCTGGGTAAGTACCGGATGATCTATCCTAAGGTACTGTTGTTGATAGGATTTAAGTAGTTGGTTGGACCTTGAGCCGAGTCGAATGGACCGCGCGCGGGATCCTCCTATGTGGAGGTAAGTAGCAGTTTCGTCCGATATCAAATCAGACCAGCGCAAGGCTATAAGCTCGTTAGCCTTGATTCCTTCAAATGCCAGAAGCACAAGGATTGCCAAGTCGCGGGCAGCCTTCCATGCTGGTTGACTAAGGCTGGCTGTCGCCAGCAATTCTTCGACAGCATCCGCACTTAAACCTCGACGCAATCTATCATCGCGCTGGGGGATAGCTACGTGGTCAAACGGGCTGATTTTGATAAGGCTGCGATCCTGTAAGAACCTGAAGAACTGGCGAATGCCGATTACGGCGCGGCGTACCGAGTTATCTCGTTCAGATAGATCTGCACGCAAATGATCTTGATAGGAAAGCAACGTGCTAGGTTCGATTTGACCGGTAGTCATTCTGTGATGATTCAAATAATTTACAAAACTTGCGGCGTCACGACAGTAAGACTCGATGGTAGCTGGCTGTTTACCGCGTCCCTTAAGGTACTCAGCAAATTGGATGACACTTTCTTGATCGAGGATCATGGTTGCTCCGCCCTCAACAGTCTTCTGTGTTCCATAGGTATCCTGACAGCGAAGGAGGTCTAATTCAATCATAACTGCTACCTTGTCGGGATGCCGTGGTAGACTGATGACTTGGACTACTAGAATCAGTGAGGGATCATCGTGAAATGGCAATATTTGGTCGGATTAGCTTTCGTCTCCCTCGCCCAAATTGGATGGGTGCGGCCGGAGCTTCATACCAAAGCGAGACCACCGAGTGATAGTGGCGGCCGGTTAGATTATTTTGTGATAAAGATTAACGGGCAGCCAGTGCGATTAAAAGAAGGTCAGGAAGTGTCTATAATGCGGGGTGACGAGCTTGAAGTGACAGAAGCTCGCCTGATTTCACCTGATGTAAAGGCCAAGCAGGTAGACGTTATTGGTTTCAAAAGCCCAAGCAAAATCCCCGGTGAGGACCGGGGTTTCCGATTTCGCACCAATCGGTTGAGCGATTGGTACTCAGAGAGTCATCGCGGGGAAGTTTGGTCGATACTGGCACAGTCTGACAAAATCCTCCATGGTGCGGCTTTTATCCGAGTCGTTGATCCGAGTTTACGTTATGCCGAGTTCAGAATTAATCAACAGCTGCGAGTCGTGAGGCCTGGTGATGAAGTTGTTGTTAAATCCAGCGATCAAATCAAGGTCGACCGTGTAGTCACTAATTTGGGTGACGATAGCTCGGTGAAAGTCCTGATTGATGACCAGGACCGGAAGGGCAAATTCGAAATCAAGTTTGAACGTGATCGGCGTGTCTTCGCGGTGATCCCTATTAATGTGACGGAGTGACCGTCATGGCACCAAGGGCGGCAGCCGAGCGAAGGCGCATTTGGGAGTTCGCTGCTATCGCGCTTGTTTCCTTGGTACTCGTGCTTTTATCGAGGCTGGAAACCCGTCTTTTTGATCTAAGCGAGACGTTTGCCAAGAATCAGGACTTCGTCACCACGGTAGTTTACTTTGGCTTAATTAATTTCAATGTCATTCTCATTTTGACGTTGGGCTTTCTACTTTTTCGAAATGTTGCCAAGTTAGTTGTCGAGCGACGTCGAGGTGTTTTCGGCTCTAACCTACGAACCAAGTTGGTCGCTACTTTAGCCTTTTTTGCATTGGCGCCGACAATTCTGTTCTTTTACGTATCGGCTCGATTCATTGTGAATAGTTTTGATGAGTGGTTCTCTGACAAGGTCCGGGCCACAATGGAAGAGACGCGACAAGTTAGCGAGCGCGTGTATCGTCAGGATCAGAGAAGGCTAGAGAGCTTGGCAAAAGTCGCTGTCCAGAGGCTGCGACCTTCGTTAACGGAGCCTCCAGTAAGTGGCTATCATAAGTTAGCACTTCCTGCGCATATCCTTGATGGATTTGACACCCAATACGGCCTCGATCAAGTGTCAGTCTACGATCGAGGCGGTAATTTAGTCTGGTCAAGTCGCCCAAGTGGGGGGCGTCCTGACGATGAATTAGATCCCTTCGTAAGTGAAATTCTCGAACAATTTAGCCGCGATCCCGGCATGCAGTCTGCAAGTGCGGTGATTGGAGAATCGCAGCAGGATATCGTGAAAGGTGTAGCTCCACTGCTGCAAAGCCACACGAAACGGCTCATTGGGCTAGTCATCACCGAGACTCGATTCGAGACTCAAATGCTCAGAAGTATCGAAGCCGTACAGAATAGTTTTGGAAATCTGAGGCCGGGAGCTCAGTTAATTAAATTGAGTTACCTTATCCTATTGATCGTTATGACTCTGCTGGTTCTATTTTCCGCGGTTTGGCTTGGATTTTACGTGGCTCGAGGCATAACTGACCCCATCAGGGCATTAGCGGAAGGCACTCGAGAGGTAGCGCTGGGCAATTATGGGATAGCACTTGCCACGAAGACTGAAGATGAAACTGGACAACTTGTCCGATCCTTTAATTTGATGACTCACGATTTGCAACGACATCGTTCGCAAGCTGAGTTGGCGCGCCGTCAACTCGTGAAAAGTAACGAAGAGCTTGATCGACGACGCAAGTACATGGAGGTAATTTTAAAGAGCATCACAACTGGTGTTATCGCCTTCGATAAAAATAGCTATATTACGGCGGTTAATGATGCAGCCGAGCAAATACTGGGAATCGATGCCAAGGCTCTCATTGGTGTTCCCGTAAGAGCTGCGTTTGATGCCGAGCTTTACACGGCTCTTTGGCTGCCAGTATCTGAAGGGTTAGCTTCTCACGAGTTATATAGTGCTCAGCTTGAGATTGTCGTAGCTGGGCGGCCACAAACGCTGCTCATAGACGGTGCCCGTATTGCCGATGAGGCTGGTGAAGATATGGGTATAGTGCTCGTATTCGATGACGCGACTGAAAAAGTCAAATTACAGCGAATTGCAGCATGGCGCGAGGTGGCTCGTCGCATCGCTCATGAAATCAAAAACCCTGTCACTCCCATTAAGTTGAGTGCCCAAAGGTTGCTACGACGTTTTCATGAGAAATTTACTGGTGATGATTTAGAAGTGTTTGAGTCCTGCTTGCAAACAATATTGAAGCAAGTTGATTCACTTCGTGATTTGGTTAATGAGTTTTCAAAGTTTTCCCGCTTACCCCAGGTGCAGCTCCAAATGGCGAGTATCAATAAGGTCATAGGAGAAGTAGCGGCCCTATACCGGATGAGCTACCCGAATATAAATTTTGATACATCAAAGCTCGGTCCTGTGCCGAATTTTCCACTCGATACTGACCAAATGAACCGAGTTTTTGTAAATCTAGTTGATAACGCCATCGCTGCGCTTACTGATATCAATCAAACGCCCATGATCTGTTTTAGTTCGACCATGCTAAGTGACCTTAGCACGGTAAGAATCGAAATTAGTGACAACGGCATAGGCATTCCCCCACAATTTCTCGATCGGGTGATTGAACCATATTTCTCAACTAAAGACGGGGGAACCGGGCTAGGCTTAGCGATCGTTGCGCAGATCATCACGGATCATGGGGGCTATTTACGGCTCCTTGGAAATGAGCCGAATGGTACCCGTATCATTATTGAGCTGCCAACCGGTGGGACGTTGGTGTGAGCAGAGATCGAAACTTCATAAAGGGGAACTTATGGAAGTTGTAAACTTAACAGTCGAGCGGCAGAATGATGCACTGGTAGTCGCGGGATTCCCTGAAGCGCCTGATCAATCCCTCTGGCGCGCTGAGCTGCTTGATGAAAACCGGATTCTGCTCAGATCGGATGACATGGCTGGAAACGCCACGAAGCAGACACGTGGAGCTGCAAGCCTAAGCGTCCAAGTGCTTCGTGATTTTTTACAGGGGTTGGGACGCTCCGGATTCTCTGGCGTCATTGCGATAGATACTGGTTTTGGTGTGAAGCGTTTGTTTCTGAATTCTGGGCGGCTTATCTTTGCGGGTTCGAACCTGATCGATGATAGGTTAGGCGAAGTTCTCTTTCGAGAGGCCAAAATTTCTCTCGACGATTTAACTTCGTCGGCAGCAGAGGTAACTAAGGTTCGAAAATTTGGCCAGGTTCTTGTCGCGAGCAATATTCTGACTAAAGTCGACCTTTGGGATTCCTTGAAATTACAGGTGCAGCAAATATTGCGGTCAATATTTATGACAGAACAACTGTTCTGTGAGATTCATCCGAGTGCACCTCCTCCCAGTACTGAGGTGGTTTTTACGCAAAATTTCGATGAGCTATTACAGGAAGCCTACGCCTATGGATCTGCTTACAGGGCATTTCTTGGTCGACTCCGTGCAGAAACTGAGGTTGCACTCGAGGCAAGCGTGGAAACACTTCAGTTAACTTATCCAGCTGGTACATTTTTCGGAGATATCATTTCAATGATATCGATTGAGCGCAGCGTCCAGGCTCTACTAGATCAGTCAAAATTGATCGATGCATATACTGTTTCGGCTCTGATGCATCTTGTTAATTCAGGTATTTGCAAAATAAGTCCGGATAGTGATTCAATACCCAAATTCACGCCAACAATGGCCCCACTTAAGAGTAGTCTTGACAGTTATTCTTACGTCCTGAAGTCATTGCGCAAAATATTCGCTGGCGCGAATAGAGAATTCCCTATAGCAGATGTCCGGAGTTTTGTTGGGAGACTTAACGATGGCAGTTTACCAACATTTTTTGTCAACGAGGAGGGGGGACTTGAGAAGGACAGTTTGATTTCCATCATTAGTCAATCTCAAGATGGTATCGAGAGTTTGAGAACACTTATGACAAAAATCGAAAGTATCACCCAGTTCATGATGCAGATTACTGCCGATCATCTAGATTTCAAGGCCGTCCAAGCACTACGTCAAGAGTTGAAGGCGGTTCATACATGAAGTCGAATAAGTCCGATAAAGGTACCCACAACTCAAGACGAGGCAGCCGCCATCAAGAGCGAAGGCCTTCCTCCAAAGAAGATGTTAAATCTGACCCATATGCCGTGCAGCTTTTTCACGTCGACGGAGAATCCGCAATAAATGAATACGCGCGCTTTGCGCCGGGTCAAATTAAGGAAATTCTTCACGTCGAACGTGTCAAAGTTGTTGCAGAGCAAATTAAGTCTAAATTCGCACTTAATGTGCCGTTAAGGCAGCGAGTCGTTGACAAAGAGCAGCAGCAAATCGCTCCCCTATCTGCTTTAGTTCAGCTTCAAGCAAAGCCATTTACGGATTTGGTGGAGCGATTGAAGTCGCGCAAGCGTGATGTGATATTGGCCCTCGACCATGTCACCGACCCAAGAAATTTAGGGGCCATCGTGCGCAGCGCAGCGTTTTTTGGTGTTAAAGAAGTTATCGTACCGGAGCGTCGACAGGTTTTATTGACACAGGCATCCGTAAACACAGCGCAAGGAGGTTTCGCTTTATGCGACCTCTTCATTACGGTAAATTTGAATCGCTCACTCAGCGCTTTAAAAGATGCGGGCTACTGGGTCATCGGGGCTGCAATGAACGGCGAAGCATTCCGTTCTTTGGCAACTGAATACGAAAAAGTTGTGCTTGTTCTTGGCGCGGAAGACACCGGGCTTTCAAAGCAAGTTACAGAATCCTGTGATCGTTTGGCGGCAATTCCTGGCTCGGGAGCAGGCTTAGATTCGCTCAACGTCTCTGTTGCGGCCGGCATTTTTTTATGTGAATTTACCAGTGTCGGAGCGTCATCGCCTTGACATCAGTGCCCAACCTATAGTATCACTTCGGTTCGGCTCACCGGGGAACCTCTTGAATCCATTGGCTAAATCCTTTGGGTCAAATCGCAACCAGGGAAGGTCGAGCAGTGGTTGTTTGGTTATGGCAGTGGAGATCACGGCTCGCTGGCGTAGCTCAATTGGTAGAGCAGCTGATTTGTAATCAGCAGGTTGCGGGTTCAAGTCCCTTCGCCAGCTCCAGACGCTACTTCGAATCGGTGTTCAGTGTTTCAGATGTGGAGGGTTGCCCGAGCGGCCAATGGGGGCGGGCTGTAAACCCGTTGACTTACGTCTTCGAAGGTTCGAATCCTTCACCCTCCACCACCTTACATTCGGCCGTCGAGATGTAAGGTTATGAGGATAAGCATGGAGTCTTTCTTGGGCCTCACTGTAGATTCTCATTTCAAATTCTGGCGAATCAGCTAGGATGCGGCGGTACAGGGCGGGAGTAGCTCAGCTGGCTAGAGCATTAGCCTTCCAAGCTAAGGGTCGCGGGTTCGAATCCCGTTTCCCGCTCCAATTCAAGTGTGCAAGCAGATGGTGTCTACAATCAGGTGACAGTAAGCCCGGGTGGCTCAGTGGTAGAGCACGTCCTTGGTAAGGACGGGGTCGTGGGTTCAATTCCCATCCCGGGCTCCATCAAAAGACCAAGTGATCTGTCGGGATGCAGATCAGTGGAAATCTAAAGAAAAAGTTTCGAGGCGTGTACGCCGTAGCGGGAGGAACAGATGGCTAAGGAAAAGTTTGAACGGAAGAAACCCCACGTTAACGTAGGCACCATTGGTCACGTCGACCACGGTAAAACTACGCTAACTGCGGCGATCACCAAAGTTATGGCTTTGAAGTACGGCGGCTCCTTCATGGCGTACGATCAAATCGACAAAGCGCCGGAAGAAAAAGCTCGTGGTATCACGATCTCCACCGCGCACGTCGAGTACGAATCGGCCACCCGTCACTACGCACACGTTGACTGCCCGGGTCACGCCGACTACGTAAAAAACATGATCACCGGTGCTGCTCAGATGGACGGCGCAATCTTGGTCGTTAGCGCAGCTGACGGTCCTATGCCCCAGACTCGTGAGCACATTTTGCTCGCTCGTCAGGTCGGTGTGCCAAAAATTGTTGTGTTCATGAACAAGTGCGACATGGTTGACGATCCTGAGCTTCTCGATCTCGTTGAGATGGAAGTTCGCGAACTTCTCAACCAATATAAGTTCCCAGGCGACGACACCCCAATCGTTAAAGGTTCCGCGCTTAAAGCTCTCGAAGCTAGCACCGCTGAAGACGAGTGGGCTGCAAAAGTTGTTGAGCTCATCAACAACTGCGACCAGTGGATCCCGATCCCTGAGCGTCCAGTTGACCAGCTTTTCTTGATGCCGATCGAGGACGTGTTCTCGATTTCCGGTCGCGGTACTGTAGTAACCGGCCGTATCGAGCGCGGTATGGTTAAAGTTAACGAAGAACTCGAAATCGTTGGTATCCGCGACACTCAGAAGACCGTTTGTACGGGCGTTGAGATGTTCCGTAAGATCCTCGATCAAGGTCAAGCTGGTGACAACGTTGGTGTACTACTTCGTGGTACCAAGCGTGAAGACGTTGAGCGCGGTCAGGTCTTGGCTAAGCCAGGCACCATCAAGCCTCACAAGAAGTTCAAAGCTTCTGTTTACATTCTTACCAAAGAAGAAGGCGGCCGTCATACTCCGTTCTTCAAAAACTACCGCCCTCAGTTCTACTTCCGTACAACTGACGTGACTGGTACCATTACCCTTCCTGCTAATGTCGAGATGGTAATGCCTGGTGACAACGTGAACATGGACGTTGAATTGCTAACCCCGATTGCTATGGACAAAGAACTGCGCTTCGCTATCCGCGAAGGTGGTCGTACCGTAGGCGCCGGTGTGGTAGCTGAGATTATTGCTGAGTAAGTTCCTTGAGACCGGGGCGCAAGCCCCGGTTTTTTTGGTTTGCTGACCTAAAGTTACAGGCGAGTAGCTCCAATGGTAGAGCGGCGGATTCCAAATCCGCAAGTTGTGGGTTCGAATCCCTCCTCGCCTGCCACCTTCATACAGACTGAGGACTAATCCCGTGGCGAAAGACGATGCCTTTTGGTTGAATGCGGCCTATATCGTATTTCTCCTTCTCACTGCCTATGTTGCGTTTAAGGCATTTGAGACGGTTGGGATCCAGACCGGGTGGCTTGAGCGTTTTGAGTGGTTCCATTACAGTGCATACCTAGCTAGTGGGATTGCTGGTGTAGGTGCAGCCTGGGCGCTTCGTGCAGATCCAGAGCGTAATGAATATTTTCTTGCAGCTATTGGCGAATTGCGTAAGGTAGCGTGGCCAACCTGGCCGGATACCAAGCGGATGACTGTGGTCGTTTGCGTGGTAGTCGGTATATTTGCTGTCATAGTTGGTGTGTTCGACGTCATTTGGTCGCGCATCTTAAAGTTATTAATTGCATAACACGGCGCGGGATAGCCCCTTGCCTGGTTTGATATGGTGAACGTATGAGCGATGAATCAAATATGGCTGGTCATGACAGTGCGACAGTAGTGCCTGTTGGAGCCAAAAACCCAAAATTCAAGTGGTATGTTGTACATACCTACTCGATGTTTGAGGAAAAGGCGAAGTCCACCCTGCTGGAACGTATCAAGCTCAATAAGATGGAAGAAAAGTTCGGTGAGATCATTGTGCCGAAGACTGCTCAGGAAACCGTCCTAAAGAGTGGTAAAAAGAAAAAAGTCGAGCGCAATGCATTCCCGGGCTACATCATTGTCGAGATGGAGATGACGGAGGAGACCAACCATCTCGTTCGTGATACTCCCAAAATTACAGGATTTGTCGGAAATGTCCGGAACCCACGGCCAATTACCGACCAAGAGGTCTTGCGACTGACCTCGCCGGAAACCATCAAGGAGCAGACGAAGCAGCAGGCTTCGACGCAAACCTTTGAGAAGGGCGAGTCTGTAAAAGTTATTGACGGTGCATTCACCAACTTCGACGGAATTGTTGAGGCGGTGCAGGCCGATAAGATGAAGTTGCGAATTTTAGTGAGTATTTTCGGAAGAGAAACGCCGGTTGAACTGGACTACGGTCAGGTGCAAAAGTTGAGCTAAATAGCTCATTGATCGCTTGACTTCAGAGTGTGGTTTCCGTATAAAGCGTGTCTTCCGTTTTCCAGGTTTCTCGGCTACCAG
>OMIY01000429.1 GCA_900299215.1 bacterium
CCTTTAACAGGACACGCACCCGTGGCTCAGCTGGATAGAGCACCAGACTACGAATCTGGGGGTCGGGCGTTCGAATCGCTCCGGGTGCGCCATCCTTGTCCTTTCTTCTGCCTTAAGCCTCATAGATTGATTCCAACGATAGTTTGACAGTGCTCATAAAATCATGAACTATCATTTTATGAACGATCGGTTGTGACAAAGTCATTTACCGCTGTCACAAGCGGCTTTGCTCCTAGGTTGCCATGGCTCGCTCAACATCGCCGCGTAATCTCTCCAAAAAAAAGCCGCAAACCTCGCTAATCCTGCTTGAGGAAGTTGGGGGTAAAGGGCGTGGCGTCTTTGCTGGTCGGGATATATCCGCCCACGAAGAGGTATTGGAATTCCTTGGCAACATCGTAGATAGGTCAGAGCTCGACGATCTCACACATGCTCTGCAAATCGGCCCGAGAGAGTTCCTGACTTCCTCTGGTGATGTGGATGACTTTGTAAATCATTCCTGTGAGCCAAATTGCGGCATCAGAAATGACGATGATCGAATCGTACTGTTTGCCTTAAAAGATATCGCCAAAGACGACGAGATTACGTTTGACTACTCGACCACCCAAACCGGTGGTTTTTGGTCCATGCTATGTCAATGCGGAAGCGATAAATGTCGCGGTATGATTGGCGATTTCCAGGATTTACCCGTAGGGACTAAGACGTTTTACACCCAGCAGGGTGCAGTCCTAAGTTACCTGGTAGAAGAGCCGGCTGTTAAACCGTCCAAAGTCAGCAGTGCTGAGTATAAGTCGGGACGGCGGTCACGGAAAAAGCCCATCCCAGCTCGAAATTGCTGAGCTCCCTTCAAATCCAGGCTAGATAGTAGCACTCCCGAAAAATCAGGATTACCTTCGCAAAGAATTTCTCCGCGATAATCACAGGCAAAGCTATGCCCGTAAAAAGTGCAGCTCGCCTGGCCAAATTGCTCTGAGCCAATACGATTTGCCGCTGCCACATAGACAGAGTTGTGTACGGCATGACCAATCATCGCTCTTTGCCACATCGCTGGAGTATTAGGGCTAGCAACCGTATCGGTTGGCTCAGAACCAATTGCGGTAGGATAAAGCAGCAGATCTGCTCCGCTAAGGGCCATGGCGCGCGCGCACTCTGGAAACCACTGATCCCAGCAAATTCCAACCCCAATTCGGCCGAATTTGGTGCTCCAAGATTTGAAGCCTGTGTCGCCCGGGTTGAAGTAGTATTTTTCCTCGTAGCCTGGGCCATCTGGGATATGACTTTTTCTATAAATACCTAGAACAGTTCCATCAGCGTCAATCATTGCGAGGCTGTTAAAATGCGCCTGGCCTGCACGTTCAAAGAAGCTTACCGGCAGCACTATGCCTAGCTCTTTCGCCAGATTTTGGAAGGCCCCTAGAAATGGGTGCCCCTCTACTGGATGCGCCCAGCTGAAATATTCCTCACGCTCTTCCTGACAGAAGTAGTGATTTTCAAAAAGCTCGGGCAGAAGGACAATATTTGCGCCCTTAGTTGCCGCTTCACGTACAAATGCCATCGCTGCCCTGACATTGACCGCCAAGTCGCGATCCATCCGCATTTGAACTAGCCCAAGCTTAACATTCATCGACTCACCTCTGGTTGCTGCTGGGTCAGACAGTGGAAACTACCACCACCAACGATGATGTTGCGCGAGGAAAGCCCCACCACCCGATGCTCAGGCAAAAGCGACTGCAAGATAGCCAAAGCTTTCTTATCGTTAACGTCACCATACTGAGGGACTAAAACAGCGCCATTGACGAAGTAAAAATTGGCATAGGTTGCCGGTAACCTGTTGCCGTCTTCGAGATGAATCGGCTCTTTGGGCAGAGGCAGCTCTACCACCTTAAGAGGTAGCCCACGAGCGTCCACCTGAGACCGAAGGATCTCCAAGTTTTCTTGCATTGGTAGATAGTTCGAATCCGACTTCTGATCGGTTACGGAGGTGACTACGACGCCGGGAGCAACAAATCGAGTAATCGTATCGACGTGTCCATCGGTGTGATCACCCTCTAGGCCATTATTCAGCCAAATCACCTTGGAAATTCCGAGATAATCGGACAAATAGCGTTCAAGATCCGCAGTTGAAAGGAGTGGGTTACGGGTGGGCGTCAGTAAGCACTGCTTGGTAGTTAAACAGGTCCCAAGGCCGTCTACCTCCAGCGAACCGCCCTCCATGATGATTCCTGGCTCAAACCTTGGCAAGCCAAGTGTCGGAGCTAAGCGTTCTGGTACTAAATTGTCCTTGGCGCTGTCATATTTGTTGCCCCAAGCATTGAAGCCCCAGTTTACATAGGCAAAGCTTGGCTCTTTCAATTTTGATTCAGAAACCACTCGCCGCACAAAAATTGGCCCGTTATCCCTCATCCAGACATCGTCGAGGGGGATAGGGTGGAATTTTATATTAGCGGCATCACTTAGACTGTTCGTGGCAGACGTCCAAGCCTCACCATCCCGGAGTAGCAGATTTACCGTCTCATGTTTGGCGATTGCCCTAACTAGAGCCTCGTATTCGACTCGAACTGCTTTGAGCCGGCCAAACCACATTTCGTCATCAAATGGCCAACTCATCCAAGTAGCCTGATGGCGCTCCCATTCCGCCGGCATGACTAGCCCTAAGCTCCGCGGTAAGGTCGAAAGAATCCCAGTCATCCGGTTCTCCTCACTGGATAAGCTAGCGTAATCACTTTGCACATGAGTGTAGTAAGAAAGTGTGGCGGAGAGAGAGGGATTCGAACCCTCGGTACAGTTTCCCGTACGCATCCTTAGCAAGGATGTGCCTTCAGCCACTCGGCC
>OMIY01000430.1 GCA_900299215.1 bacterium
ACCACCTATCTAGCGTCCTATGCGAATTTGCCTATGAGCCGACTCTGAGTGCTGATGACCTAAATAATATCCGCCAAAGAGTTGGTCAAAAGGTTAAGACCGTTGGCGTCAATGTGCAGTTGTCCACGCGGCGTCTACAGACTAAGGCGAGCGAGCCAGCTGCGACCGCGGTTACACCCAAGGAACCACCTGTGCCGATGGTTGATCCCTCGATAAAGCGCCAGCTGTGGGCCAAGATTCTGCCATTTGTACCGTGGTTTCTCGCAGCATTTATGATTACTGGGATCACCCTGCTGCTGATCTGGGCCTCACGTCGTTTGGGGCGTACCGACCGCCGTGCAGCTAACGCTAGAACGCGGTCAACTGATTTGCTTACGGCGGCAGCGCCCCATGGGGAATCCGAGCCTTCGCCGCGCATGCTCCTAGCCCGGGTTGAGCAGCTGCGAGGTGAACTTAAGGCTGACAAGCGTCTAACTGAGCTCACGCTGAAGCGGTACTTTGAGGAGCAAAATTACACCGAGCTGTGCTCCTTCCTCAAATACTGTGGACCTGACCTACTAAGTATTTTCAAAGAAAAAGCTGAGTATCGAGACGCCCTCGCAACACTAAGCCAAAAATACGCGTCAACTGAGGTCGATGATGATCCAGCCTTGATGTGGCGCTATCTAGATAGACTCGAACGGGATATCACTGCTGCAAAAGTTCGCATCGATGCGGAACCTCTGTCCGACGACTTTGCCTTTCTCGCAGCCATTGAGGTTGAACAGTTTGTCGGTATTCTACGCGAACTCACAGAAGAAGAGGCGATCGCTGCGGTCGCATATGCTCCTCGATCGCTGCGAGAGCGTTTTTTTGCCAATGCCAACCCCTCGTTCACTGCTCGCTTTGTCGAGCACCTGACCAACGTCGACAAGATGCCGGATAGCTTCGTGCGTAGTGTTGCGGTGAAATTGAGAAAAATCTATGCCGAGAAGGGCGATTCCCTACGTATCATTCGCGTCGACCGGACACCGCTTCTCGAAGAAGCTTTGAACGCCCTGGCACCGGCTAAACGTAAGCAATTGATCGCGGAGATTGGCAAGGATAACCCTACATTCATGGCATCGCTTGCACCAACTATGTTTTTAGCCGATACCTTGCCGCTGCTCTCTGCTGAAGTTCTGACCGAAGCATTTCTGACGGTGACTCCGGAGGAGGCAGGGCAATTCTTAGCGAGTTTCCGCTGGTCGCAGCAAGTCCTTGATAAAATCAATCCGCGACTCGCCGAAGGCATCCGCCGTAACATTCCGATGGTACCACCAGAAGACTCGCGCCTTGCTCGGGCTGCTCACGAAAAAATCGGTGGCTTTGTTAAAAAACTTCACGCTCAAGGCACCATCGACCTGCGAACTCTCAACGCTCGACTGATGGAGGGCGATTCATGAGGGTGCCCTGGGGCCGTACATGGTTGTTGACTCTGATCCTAGCTACGGGGTGCTATGAAGGCTGGGACCAGAATACAGGGGTCAAGCCACCACAGACGGGGACGACGCCACCGGCGACACCGGCTCTGAAGCTGTTCTCGTACATTCTCTTTCAACCGGTCAGCATGTCCAGTGGGGCGGTCAACGACACCCAGTGTTTGCCAAACGCAAGTATCGCGGAGTTTAAAGCAGCTGAATGGAATAACCGAGTCGCAGCTATTGGGGAAAAGCTCGGATCACTAACTGATGTTTTGGTTATTAGTCCCATTCAGATCGAAGCATCGGACTGTAAGACTCTAACGGCAGTTACCACCGCTGCCGGCAACGATGCCCCTTGGGGCTCACAGCCCTCGCCACTTGATTCGACCTCAGAGAAAAAAAGGCTACATCTCAAAGCTGCCTTATGGGATCAAGAACCGGTGACTACGCCCGCATCGGCTGTGATGCAGGACAGCTGGACAGCCTGGCGCGGGCTTGAAGCTGGCGGTCTACCTGCGTTGAGTGTCAGCTATTTTGTAATCTCCCACGCTACGGCAGGCTACTTTTCGCAGTGGCGCGATGGTCTCACTAAAGATTTGGTGCTGGGAGGCACTGTCATCGATCAGATCGATCCTACAGAGGCAGGGATTACTGCCCGGACGTCCACGATCAAGACAGATACTGAGGCTCTAGCCGCGTGGTTAGGGACGAAAGCATGATTAAATGCAGGTGGATTATCAGCATGTTGATCATGTGTGCTGCGACTGCCTGCAATAAAGTGCCGTTGGAAGATGATTTTGGGCAGATTGACTTTGCTAGTGCCCATTGGTTTGAAAATGAGAAGGTGGGATATTTGTTCTTTTCATTGGCAGAAAAGGAAGCGCGACTCGTCAACCCAGGGTGGTTTTGGCAGTATTCAAGTCGCAATGCCGCGGGCGAGATTACAAGTCACGAGGCTAGAGTTTTGGATCTTGAGAGCGGAGTTCACAAACACGAATGGCGCCGATGTGGTAGCCAGAGACTGTGTGGTAGTCTAAGTTTCAAGAGTGACAACCCGATTGAAAATGTCACCTTGAGATTTCGTTATGACGCTTCGCTGCCACAGGGGCTTGAAAAGCAAATCAGCGCATC
>OMIY01000431.1 GCA_900299215.1 bacterium
CCTGTGATGACTGGACAGATTCAACTCTTACTCCAGCAGGACTGCGACTTTGACAGCGTTTTAAACGACAGGCGTGATCAGCTCATTGAATACGCCAACCGGGGACAGGACCGGCTATTAGCTCGAGGCGGCGGCGCCGTCGATCTGACCTGGCACTATATCCCTGAGATCCGTAGTCTGGTGCTACACCTTCATATCAACACTTGCGATGCCATGGGCGCCAATATCGTCAATACCATGTGTGAGCGGGTGTCAACGCTGATGCCGGAGCTGCTTCCTGTTGAGCTTGGGCTGCGCATTCTGACAAATCTGACTGACCGCCGTTTGACCGAGGTTAGTTGCCGCGTGCCGAAAGCAGCTCTAACGACGCCTGAATTCGACGGCGCGCGCGTGGCCGAGCGTATCGTCATGGCCTACCAGTTTGCAGCTCACGACGTCCACCGCGCGACGACTAATAACAAGGGGATCATGAACGGCATCGATCCGGTTGTGATCGCAACAGGCAATGATTGGCGTGCAGTTGAAGCGGGGGCACATGCCCATGCAAGCCGCACTGGACGGTACCTTCCTCTGGCAAACTGGTCGCTCGACGAAAGCGGTGACTTGGTCGGAGAGATGAAGTTGCCTCTGGCAGTCGGCACCGTGGGAGGAGTCACGAGACTACATCCGTCGGCACAGGCAGCCCTCAGCTTATTGGGCCAACCAGGTGCGCGTGAACTTGCGAACATCATCGCTGCGGTTGGTTTAGCGCAAAATTTATCGGCGTTGAGAGCTTTGGCCTCGGAGGGCATTCAGCGCGGACACATGAGTCTGCATCGCAGCAATCTTGACCTCCTCAGCCGTCGAGGTGCGAGTAAAGAATGAGTGCAACGCTGCAAGTCTCTGTCTCCGTTCCTGGCAAGGTGATGCTGGCCGGCGAGTATTCTGCACTTACTGGCGCTCCAGCTATGGCCGCTTCATTGAGTCTGACCCTGAACGTCCAGGCGACAGCTCTCCCTGCGAATACTTTGGGTGGATGCCGGGTTAGCTCCAACCTTTGGTCTGAAGCTCATCTAGTGACCAAGGACAGGTCACCAATTGATTTTCCGACTGAGCCGCTTCTAGCTGCAGTGGCAAGCGCCATGACTCAATTTGACCTTAGCGACGTCGAAGTCACATTATCATCAGACTTAGCGGTTCAGTATGGAATCGGCTCATCTTCAGCGCTTAGGCTTGCAGTGATAGGAGCGTTTAACGACCTAGCACAGCAAAAGGCCAACAAGCCGCTTCAAACTGGAGACGAACTGGCCCAAGTCGCTCGTAGCGCACTTGCATTGCAGCGCACTGCGCAAAAAGAGGCCTCTGGGTATGACATCGCCACGCAATGGCTGGGCGGAATCGTGATCAGCCAGACTAGTAGTGACCTCAATCAATGGCCTCAAGCCTTACTGCGGTTTAGTGGAGCTCAACTCAACAGACTCAACACATTTGTGCATGTATTAGTGGGTGGCAAAGGCGCTCCGACCAGTGCAGCTATCGGCAAGACTTCAACTTGGTTAAATCAAGATGACCGTCGCCCACGCCTTGACGCCGTCAACGCGAAGATCATTGCTGCGATCAGAGATGTACTCGAGGCAGACGCTGACCTGACGATAAGCCAACTGACCTCGTTCCGCGATCTTCTGAAAGCGACGGAGAGTCACTGTCTGCTTTTTCAGGATTCTCCAGGATTTCCGGCAGATTTGTTTGCCAAGGCTGCCGCACTTCCAGGCTGGAAGGATCGCTGGGTCATGAAAACTACCGGTGCTGGCGGTGAGGACGCTGTCATTATCTTTGGCAGTGTCGACGATGCGCATCAAATTGCTGCTGCATTAGCTCCGTTGGGCTGGCACCTTTTGCCGGCCAGCTTTGGCGAGGGCGGTCTTAGCATCTCGCGTTCCACCCCTGTAGAGGAGGCGTGAAATGAGCTTCGAGCCAAATCAAAATCTGACAAACTTCTCTGTAACGGCCGAGGTGCCAAGCAATATAGCCCTAGTCAAATACTGGGGTAAACGCGATCCGGAGCGACAATGGCCGGCAAATGACTCTCTGTCGATGACCCTCAATGCAGCCAAGACCATAACGACGGCCCGTGTTGTGACCGGGACGGTTGACTCCCTCAAACGCCAGGACCAAAGCGGCCGGTTGACTTCAATGGACCAGAGCGACAAAGCGCTCCGACACCTGGCCTTTCTGAGACGCGAGCTAGGTATGAGCGGATCGCTTGAATTAACTACTCGCAACACGTTTCCAACTGGTTGTGGAATCGCCTCAAGCGCGAGTGGTCTCGGCGCCCTAACCATGGCCGCAATTGGCGCCTGGACTGGCGCCAAAAACCTCGACGAGCTCGAGGCTGCAGGCTTCAACGGCGAGCGCCTGGCGGCGCTTGCACGCCTTGGCTCAGGTAGTGCCTGCCGTAGCTTTCATGGTGGATACGTACTGTGGACTGCAGGAAATGAACCAGATGCACAGGGAGTCCTGCAAGTTTACGACCAAGATCACTGGCAACTCGCCGATCTAATCTGTATCGTCTCGCGCGAGGAAAAGGCGATAAGTTCATCAGCCGGGCACCTGACAGCTGCCACTAGTCCGCTCTTTCGCCCGCGACTTGCGGGGTTACCGGAAAGGATGCGTCGCGTGCGAGCAGCCATCGCCGCTCGCGACTTAGATGCCTTGGGGGCACAGATTGAAGCTGAAGCCCTGGAGATGCATGCGGTGATGATGACTGCGAACCCTAGCCTCAAATATCTGCAAGATGCCAGCTGCGAGTTGATCACATGGTTGCGAAATGAAAGGGAAGCTAGAGGTCTACCCGCATTTTTCACCATCGATGCAGGTCCCAATATTCATGTAATCTGTAGTCAGGCCGACAGCGACAAGGTCGCAACCCGAATTCTGGCTGCTTTCCCCCAAGTAACCATCATCAGTGATAGCACGGGTGGCGGCCCAACTTTGACGGGGAGGCAGCTCGTATGAGTTATGTCGAGTTTGGTACACAAGGTTCAGATGCTCACGGACTCAATGTGAGCAAGCAAATCCAACCGGCAGTACAAGCGAGCGCTGCTGGCAAAGCGATTATTGTTGGCGAACATGCAGTTGTTTACGGTGCTCGTGCCGTAGCCATGCCAGTGTCTAATTTACGCATGGCAATTAGCCTAACCCGCACTGATAAAAAGGACCGATCAGGCCGACCTCAGGTGAGGATGCTGATCGGTGGCAGGCCAGCCAATGCACATTTGCAAGGCGTGGTCGAGGATGCTTTTGACGTCCTCGGTATTTCGCCTTTTGCGATTGATATTGAAGGCCATTCCACGGTCATGGTCGGGGCAGGACTGGGATCTTCGGCCAGTCTGTGTGTTGTAGTCTTAAAGGCTATTGCAGCAGCGGCTGGTAAGACTTTAGCAACATCCGAATTGGCCAACTTTGGCAATCAACTTGAGCGTCGGTTTCATGGCAACCCATCAGGCCTCGATACTGCTGCTGTAGCGACAGAGCAAGTCATTGCGTTTCGCAAGGGAGAGCGGCCCGAAATCCTTCGAGTCAAGAGCCCGACCGGTGTAAATCAGTGGCGGTTTGCCCTCATTGACAGCGGTATCAGATCCTCCACTCTCAGTATGATTCAAGTGGCGGCTCCTTATTTTCAAAATAGCCAACACGGTGAGGCGCACGTAGCCGCATTTGACCGCTTAGCACAGCAAGTCATCGCCGGTCTGGGCACCGGAGATCAAAACCAGGTCGCCGACGGCATGAAAGAGGCTGGACATCGCCTGGATGAGGCTGGAGTGGTATCTGAGCCATTAAGGCACCTGATAAAGCAATCGCTCGCCGTCGGGTGCGTCGCCGCCAAACCAACCGGTGCAGGTGGCGGAGGGTGTATCCTTGCGTTACTTGACCAATCGGACGCAGACCTTCAATTAACAAAACTCAAAGAACGACTCAGCGGCACCTATGTGTGCGCAGTGGAGCTGTCATGATTAAAACACCTATATCAATTGCCTTCAGTCCAGATACCGACGACGCCTTCATGGTACACGCTTTACGAGCGGGCCTTATCGATACCGGCAAGTACGAACTCACGTTTACCGCCGCCGACATCCAGCAACTTAATCAGGCGGCAAAATCTGGCACCTACGATGTCACTGCCATTAGCATAGCGGCCTATCCTCAACTCGCTGATGAATACCTACTCATGCCCATAGGCGCGAGCATTGGCGATGATTTTGGCCCTGCCATCATTGTCCGACCGGGAAGCGCCATTAAAGACCCCGCTGAGCTAAAAGGTCGCAGGGTCGCCGTACCTGGATTACAAACTTCAGCATACTTCGCCGCTCGTGGATTGATCGGTGATTTTGAAGCCGTGCCCATGAGCTTCCTCGATATCGGTGCAGCCGTGCTGTCAGGAGAGGTTGATGCAGGGATTCTGATCCATGAGCTCCAGCTCAATTGCGAACAGCGTGGTCTTAGCAAAATCGGTGATCTGGGACTGATGTGGAGTGAGCGTTTCCATTTGCCTTTGCCACTTGGCGCCAACGCTATTAAGCGCAGCTTAGGAGCGGAGGTCATCGCAGAAGTTACCGCCTTAATGCGCCAAAGCATCGAAGTGGGCTTAACTAATCGTCACGACACTTTGGTAGAGGCTATGCGGTCATCGAAAGCTGATCTGGATCTTGCTGGCGGTGAGAAGTACATCTCAATGTACGTAAATCGCCGTAGTTTAGCGCTCCAATCTGATGTGCGCGAAGCAATCACGCGCCTTTTTGCGATTGGTGCCGGTGCTGGGCTCTGTGCGGACGTTAACCTTAGTGATGCGATGTACGAATAATTCCGGCCTACTTGTCTAAGTTGCTGACGGCTGATTGGGAGTAGACAATGGACATTATTAGCTCCGTAGCTAAGAAGATTGATCAAGGTATCCGCCTGACTGACGAAGATGCCTTGGCTCTGTTTCAAAGTAGCGAATTGGTCGAGATAGGACGTTTGGCTGATCAGGTCAATCGTAAGAAAAATAAAGATGTTGTGTTTTACAACGTCAATCGCCACATCAACCCAACCAACATCTGCGCACTTAGCTGTAAGTTTTGCGCCTACTCGCGCAAGCCAGGCGAGGAAGGTGCTTATGCCTACTCAATTGACGAAATGGTTGCGAAAGCTGGCGAAGCGGTAAACCAAGGTGCCACGGAAGTACACATGGTCGGTGGTTTGCACCCCAGGTGGAAATTCGAGCACTATAAAGACATGATTAAGGCGGTAAAAGAGGCTTTTCCTCAAGTGCATGTCAAAGCATTTACCGCAGTTGAGCTTGATTGGTTGGCTCGCCGCGCTCGTAAAACTATTGAAGAAGTGTTGAGAGAGCTACAGGAAGTTGGTTTGGGCTCACTGCCCGGTGGTGGCGCCGAGATTTTCCATCCTGAAATTCGTGATGTTATTTGCGACACCAAAGTGCCTGCTGAGCAATGGCTAAATACACATCGCTTAGCTCACGGCTTAGGCATGCACAGCAACTGCACAATGCTTTACGGCCACATTGAAAACTACGCTCATCGCGTTGATCACATGCGACGTCTGCGCGAACTCCAAGACGAGACAGGCGGATTCAACGCGTTCATCCCGCTTGCCTTTCAACCGTTCCAAAACGAGATGGGCATCGATCGCTACACGTTCGGATACGATGATTTAAAGACCCTTGCCATAGCACGGCTCTTCCTTGATAACTTCCGCCATATTAAATCGTATTGGATCATGTTGGGTCAGGAAATCGCTCAACTTGGACTACAATTCGGCGCCAACGACCTTGACGGCACCGTTATTGAGGAAAAAATCTCCCGAATGGCAGGCGGCCGATCTGGGATGGCAATGAGCCGAAGCTTTATTGAACAACTTATCAATAAGAGCAAACGCATACCATGTGAGCGCGATACTCTTTACAGACCAGTTCGTGAACCAGAATATGGTTCGCTCGTTCCCACCTCAGATGCACTAAGACAAATCATCAACAGGGCTGACTACGACGCAGAATTAAAGCCGGACGACCTATTGCACTTGGCTGCGGAAGCTAGCTTGCACGACCTAGGTCGTCTTGCCTGTGCGAGAGTGACGGCGGACGTTGATGGCTTTGAAGGCAGCGTCGTTCCGGTCGCAACAGTGAGTCTACCCGAATTCACCTCATCTGATGAGGCGCTCGAAAAACTGGTCGCCATCTTTGAAACGAGCGTTTCTAAGTTTGCACTTGAGCCCAGAGTGATAGCACTCGATCTCGCAACCAGCGCATCTACTGCTCACATCTGGTCACTAACTGAAGTCAATGAGCTGATTACCGCATGTCGTGAACGCTTTCCACGTCAGGAGGTAGCGCTGTGGGGCACTAAGGCTCTCTGGCGGTTGGCCCACAGTGCGGGTATGAAGCTGGAGCAAGCTGCTCAAGCATTGGCTAAAGCAGGACTACTGCTGTTTGCTTCCAGCCCCGCTGAAAGTGAAACAGATTTAACAAGTAGCGAGGTAGCTGCGGCGCATGAGGCGCTGCACGCTGCTGGCATTGGGACTGAAGCTAGAGTGGAAATCTCAGCTCCAGCCTTCGGTTCAGGGGAGCCCCAATGGGCCGCCTTTCTGAAGCGGGTCGAGGTGTTTAACGAAGTGCAAAAGCGCAGTAAAGGTCTGCGTAGCATCGCAGTTTCTGCTTCGCCAGACAGTTTTGTTACCACTAGCGAGTACTTGCGAGCAGTGGCTCTGACAAGACTCAATGCTCCAGATATCCGGAACGTGTCGGCACCTTTGGCGCAAATTCCAACTATTAGCCAGCAGAAGGGCCTGGGCACAGCGAGCTATCAGCATCCGGCGGAGAAGGTCGCGGCCGTAGCCCTTCACTACGGTGCCAACGATCTCGGCGCTATAGACGTAGCTAGGCTGAGCCCGGTCGCAGTTATGCAGCAAGTCCGTGCTGCAGGTTTTCGACCGATGTTGAGAAGCACCGCCATGGAGCAGATAAGCACCGATGTCGTCGAGCAAATTAATCGTTCCTTGCGTCATGCACCAAATCATACGGTGAGCTGAAAAAAATCAGCCATCGGGCTTAAAATTCCCCCGCAACCTGCCGATACCCAGAGTAGAGGCGCGGGTGTATTTTCGGACAGGTAGTTACGCCATGACGGAAGCGAAAAAACTCGAGGGTGAAAAATCAACACCTACTGTTGATGGAGCGCAGCTGATCGAAGCTGAGGCTGTTGATGTAGTGAATGAGCCAATTGTTGGCCTCCATTCTGGTCAGGCCACACGGCTAAACGTACCCAATCCACGCGCACGGCAACGCAAAACTTTAATGCGGCGAATTGCTCTGCATATGTTAGTGTTTTTCCTGATCGGTGTGGTGATGTTCGCGGCTGGAGCCGGCCTTGCCCTGGCTCTGTTTAACGGCGCGCTCGACCAATATACGGTCATCGTCAAAGCCTGGGTGCATGACGCTCGGGATATTTTGCAGCAATTGCTTAAATCTTGAGCCCGGGTAACTAAAGGTAGCTATGCAGTTTCTTCACGACGTACTCCATTTCTTGCAACCTTACGGCTCACACAGTTACTTTGTGATCCTGGCTATGCTGCTCGCTTGCGGCTTCGGTATTCCCATGCCCGAGGATATTATCCTGATAACCGGTGGGATTTTATCTTCACACGACGTTACCAACTATTGGGGGGTTGTGGCCGTGGGGATGGTTGGGGTCTTAGGAGGCGACGGCACAGTTTTTATGCTCGGACGTCGCTTTGGAACTCGCATCCGCAGTCACGCATTTTTCCGCAAAGTTCTGAGCGACCGTCGTGACCATCAAGTTAGGGGCATCATTCAAAAGTACGGTGACAAGGTTGTTTTCATGGCGCGCTTCATGCCCGGCCTGCGAACCCCAATCTTCTTTACTTGTGGCAGCTACCACTTGCCACCTTGGAAATTCCTACTTTTAGACGGATTGGCGGCCTTGATTTCGGTACCGCTTTGGATTTATGTCGGCCACCTTTTCGGGAGCAATTTAGAAGAGCTCGAGGTGAAAATCAGGCAATTTCAGGCAGGCGTCTACCTCATCCTAGGCCTGATCGTTTTGGCATTTGTGGGCGCGGCCCTCATCAAGCGTCGCGCCCTAAGGAATCTACCTAATAACACTAGCGTCTAGCTTACAAAACTATAGCTCGGCACCAATTTGACGCTCCAGCGCCGCACCACGCCCACGGTACACCTGCTCTTGAAGGAACACGCGCTCGTCTGGTAAGGCACTCTCAGCCAATACTCGGCTCCATACCCGCTGATCTGCGTCCCAACGATACCCCCGCTGACGCAGAATATCTTTGGTTTCAAATGGGGAGCCTACGGCTTGCACTAAATACTCCCGCTCATGACTGCGGTTGATGAGTTCTGGTATGTGATCCGCAATCAGCCTAAAAGTAGTTGCACAGTCAAACACGGCTCGGTGAGCAAAGGGATTCACAAAACCATGATCTGCAGCGAGGTAATTTAGCGCCAGCGCATTGAAGTGCTTGCTACGCCAATCGATGTGACGCATGGAACACGCCCAATGGAGATCTAGCTGCGACAGCTCCGGCACTCTTTCGATGAAGGAGCGATCAAAATCTGCATTATGTGCGACCACCACTTTGGCACGCGCCAACATGTCACGGACAAACTCCCAATTGATGCTCTGACCTGCAAGCATGGCATCGTTTAGTCCAGTGATTCTCACAATATCGGCACTTAAACTAACCCCAGGATCTTGCAGCGCACCGTAGGTCCGCAGCAGCTGGGGCTTGCCTGACTCTCCAACCTGAAACTCTAACACACCAATTTCAATGACTTTATCCGACGTCGGCGAAAGACCCGTGGTCTCGACATCGATAATCACCCCAAAATCCATTAAAAGGCTCCCGTGGTCGGCTAGTTATGCCGGCATGTTGGTGTTCGGCGCTGACTGCCTTAAACTATAAGCATATCCTCCGCTAATTTTCCAGCCTCACCGATTCGGAGCATCGATCCTCCATGACGACGACACCGCGCCCCATCGCTGCGCTTGATGCAGAACTGGAACGATCCGTCTTTGATCAGCCGATCAATACTCACCTGCAGCTTGCTGTCGCGCTGCAGACCGCATCTGGAATGCGCGCCTTCGCGATTAACACTCCAAATGATGACGTCATCAACATCACCCGCGATGGCTTGATTCAAATTCTCATAGGCAGCAATGTCTGGCAGTCTATTTCTGATTTTCAAGTTTATCTACAGCAGGCTAGCGGTGATTCTTCAATCTGTATCGTTTGCACTGGAACCCATGCTGAGTTGGCTACGTTGCCAGAGTACATTTCAAATAGTCCTGACATTCAGCTTCTCGGACTGCCGCTACATCCGTCGGCCCTCTATCCGATCGTTCACAACATTTATAATATGCAGACACTTCTGCGCTACGAGCGAAATAGTTCGTTAGAGGTGCAGGAATCCAGTCAGGCTGTTAAGCACATTATGTCTATTTCACGTGAGCTTAACGGTGAGCGTGACATACCCAAACTGCTAGATCTCATTCTTTTGAAGGCGCGTGAAATCACCAACGCCGACGCGGGCTCAATTTACACGGTCGATTCCCCTACCAACCGCGTACAAGACGGCAGCATCCAATTCCACCGGACTCAGAACCACTCAATCAGACAAAATCTCTCGACTTTTTCACTGCCTGTAAATGAAAAATCTATAGTTGGTAGTGCATGCATTCATGCCGTATCGATTAACATTCAGGATCTCTATCAGTTAAGCGAGGATCCCGAGAAAAATCCATACGGCGCACGGCACGACAAGACTTGGGACCAAAGAATCGGATATCAGTCGCACTCGATGCTTACTGTCCCAATGTTTGATATTAGTCACAACATCATTGGTGTGATTCAGCTGATCAATCGGAAAAAGGACCGCGAATCGAAGCTTACTTCCCCAGAGTCCTTTACCGAGCAAGTAATCCCGTTTGACGAGCGCGATCAGGAGATGGCCGAAATCGTTGCCCAGCAAGCAGGGATCGCACTTGAAAACGCTAATATGCATCAAAACATCCAGGATCTCTTCGACGGCTTGGTAACAGCATCTGTGACCGCGATCGAGCAACGAGATCCGACCACGAGCGGTCATTCGCACCGAGTTGCAGCACTTACTGTAGGCTTGGCCGAAGTGATCAACAAATGTGACAGTGGTATTTATCAAGCAACATTTTTTAACGACGATCAAATCCAAGAGATCCGCTACGCATCTTTGCTTCATGACTTTGGTAAGCTAGGTGTGCGTGAAAACGTTTTGACCAAGGCCAAGAAACTTTACCCAAGTGAACTCGAACGATTGTTTATGCGATTTGAGCTAATTCACGCAACGCTCGAAGTCGATTACCTACGTAAAGTTATCCAATATTTGCAGTCTCCAGATCAATTCCCCATGGGGGCTAATCCGTATACCTTTGAATACGAAAAAAATCAGAAGATTGCTGAACTCGACGAATATCTACGCTTTATCAATAAAGCAAACGAGCCGACTGTGCTGGAACAGGGCGGCTTTGAAAAACTAAAGGATATTGCAAATCTGACCTACCGCAATCTCAAGAACGAGCGTCATCCCTATCTACTTAGTGAGGAACTGAAAGCGCTATCCGTGTCGCGTGGCTCGTTGACACGTGAGGAGTTTGCCGAGATTCAAAGTCACGTGGTTCATACCTACGAGTTCCTGCGCAAGATTCCTTGGGGTAAGAAACTCGCAAACGTGCCACAAATCGCTGCCAAGCATCACGAAAAATTAGATGGTTCAGGCTACCCGCATGCAGCCCAAGTCAACGAGATCCCAACCCAGTCACGCATGATGACCATCGCCGACATCTTCGACGCCCTTACTGCCAAGGATCGACCATATAAGAAGGCTGTACCAGTTGATCGCGCTCTTGACATTATCGAGATGGAAGTTAAAGGTGGAAAGATCGACTCAGACTTGTTCAAGCTATTCTGCGAGGCAAAAGTCTACGAGCCGGTGCTAGACCCAAACTTTAAAAGCAACATCTAAGCCTTGACTATAGCCAGAAATCGGATGAGTACTCACTTGCTGCGCCAGGCCTATGCGCAGGGTTACTTCCCTATGCCACACCCGCATAGCAACGAACTCCTTTGGCTTAGCCCAGATCCGCGAGCGATTATTCCGCTAGACGGACTACATGTGTCTCGCTCACTCGAGCGCACCATGCGTCGCGGACACCTAACCTACACTTACGATAAAGATTTTGCAGGCGTGATGCAGGGCTGTAGCGAGCGCCCTGACACCTGGATTACCGACGAATTCAAAGTCGCCTACCAACGTTTGCATCAAGAGGGCTACGCTCATTCAGTTGAGATATGGCAAGACGATAAGCTGGTCGGCGGTGTCTACGGAGTCGCACTACATGGTGCTTTTTTTGCAGAATCTAAATTTCATCGCGCCACCGATGCCTCAAAGATGGCTATCGTGAAGTTAGTCGAAAGGATGAAAATCTGCGGCATGGAACTACTAGAGGTGCAATTCCTAACTGAACACCTTAAAACCCTGGGTACCATTGAGGTACCCCGTCGTCATTATATGCAGCTTCTAAGCCGCGCACTGAGCAGCCCGGCGAAATTCACGCCGGGCTAAAAGCTTAACTAAATAAAATTTACCAACGCATCATGGCAGATGCCCACATAAAGCCGGCACCAAACGAGGCCATACAGATCTGGTCGCCAGCTTTCACACGACCAGAGCGTACCACCTCATCCAGACACATGGGAATTGAGGCTGCCGAGCAGTTACCGTAGCGTTCGATATTATTGTATGTTTTGGCGAGGGGCTGTTCGAGTTGCTTCATAACGGCTTCATTGATACGCAGATTTGCTTGATGAAACAGATAGAGATCAACGTCGTCCGGTGTCATGCCATTGTGCTTAAGAGCCGTAGCGACGGCCTCGGGCATACGTGTGACCGCATGCTTGAAAACCTGGCGCCCCTCCATCTTAGGATAATGAGTACCTTCGGCGATAGACGCGGGAGAAATCATGGGCGATTGTCGAGTTGAAGGTGCCTCGATCTTGAGCAAATCCCGGTGTGCTCCTTCGGCGTAAACATGGGTGGAAAGAATCCCACGCTTAGGATCATCGCTGGGTGCTAATACCACGGCTCCAGCACCGTCACCAAAGAGGACCGAAACATCACGTCCAGGTGTCGAGAAATCGAGTGCACGCGAATGGCACTCCGCTCCGACCAGCAATACGCGTTTATAAAGCCCAGAGGTGATAAAAGCTTGCGCCACATTCAAGCCATAAAGAAAGCCAGAACATTGATTCCGAATATCTAGAGCTGGCGTGGTACCGCATCCAAGATAGTCCTGAAGGAAAGCCCCAGATCCGGGAAAGTAATAATCTGGGCTAAGCGTTGCAAAGATTATCATATCAAGATCGGTACTCTTGACTCCGGCCATGTCTAGAGCCGCTTTTGATGCCTCAAGTGCAAGGTCAGAAGGACCGAGGCCTGCAGCGGCATATCTACGCTCGACGATACCGCTGCGCTGACGGATCCACTCGTCAGAGGTTTCCATCAATTTTTCTAAGTCATAATTGGTCGTCACTTCGGGTGGTACATACATGCCGGTTCCAACAATGCGCGCTCGGGGAGTTGCGACCATAACTGCCACCTCAATGAGATAAAGTTCTAAATTACCTCTGGCTACTGCACGATCATCGGACGTCTAGTCCTGCCAAGGGCCAAGGCAGATTCATGATAGCTGCCGATCGCCAGAGCCAGAGCTTCACCTAAAGCACGTAGGTCGCGGGGTTTAACCCATCGACCTGACTTACCTGCTAAACCATAAGTTGACTCCAGGGTCAAAGCCATAACGCGGTCCTGAAAGTTTAACCACCACCAGGACTCAGGCAAGCGACGGGCTAAAAAGTACCTGCCACCATCGGCCGGTGGTGCCATGATGCGGTCTTGACCATAGGCCTCTGCCAACAAGTTAATAAATTTAATCTGTTTATCGTAAAGTTGCGCCTCGCGCGGGGAATAGCCCCGCCCAACCGGGCCAAAATGCGGAAAAGCAAACACGTTATCGCTAGGTTGACCGGCGGATGTATGCAGATTAAGTGCAACAGTCACAGGCACTCCACTTGCTAGCATGTCCCTAAAGGCTTTGTTCAGAAGTTTGATCTCTCCCGGCGTTTTATGAGCATCAAGTTTTAGAGATGACGTCGCCGCTTGAATCCACTGTCCCTCTAAGTTAATGCCGGCAGTGTTCGTCCGGTTGTTACCCGCAATCACCCCATCGATGTTTACCATGGGAATAATTGAAAATATCACTCTACTGCGAAGAGAGCGTGCGGATTCTGAATCGCTTAACAGAAAATTGATCAGGCCTTCAAGTACCAGAGACGCGCCAACCTCACCGGGGTGCGTCCGCGCATGAATAATCACCCGTTCTTTGGTTCTGATCCCTTGATCCTCGGTAATAGTCACTAGGGGCATCCGGCGACCGCCAGGGCTACGCCCTAGGTAACTGATTTTAACGTCAGGCTTATCCTTAACTCCATCGAGGTAACGCATCAGTCGAGAATAGGTGTATGGGATGTAGCGAGCAAACCAGATCTTCGACTGTTTAAATTGCAGCGTTATCTGTACTGTTTGTGGATTTAGCTGTTTAACTCCAGATTCAGGAAACTGAATCCAGTCGACATTATCAAGCGAGTAAAACGGCAAGAAATAATTGGGAATCCCTAAGCCTTCGACGGTAACAGTGACAGGTGCGTCAGTCGGCAGATCATCTAAGCAAAAGTAGTACCACTGCCGCCAAGAGTGAGGCAGGGCATCATCATTGTCGCTGCGCATTTGCAATTTGTAACTGTATGGCGAAGTCTTAACCACTGCTCCGATGTTGCCACCCTCGAAGGACGCCATGTTACGAGATTTTAAAGCTGCAAATTGCCCCGCGTGCGCCAAGGCCTCCAACTGGCCCAGCGGACTGATGGATAGTAGATCGGCAGCTCGCCGCTCTTCCAAATAGATCAAACCTACCCAAACTATTGAGGTGGCGAAGGCTCCAACACACAGCGCCATACCAGCGGCGGCAATGGTGCCACCGTGGATTCGTTGCAGACGCTGTATCAGGCGCAATTTGAACAAAGCGGCTACCAGACCTCATCGTCAAGTTGTCTGGGATCATTACCGTCCTGTGGTAGCATTTCCTCCATCCCGGCTTTGACGTCTACTTGGGGATTATCAGAGCCACCATCAAGATCGTTCATGACTGCATCAGCGGTTGCCTCAGCTTGCGATGTTGAATCCTCTGACTTACTAGGAGAATTCGGCGCAGTTGCTGCGGGCGTGGATGCCTTTACTGCTGCGGGAGTCCCCGTCTGCGCCTGTGGTTTGCCCCCGACATTGGACCTTGAACTCTGCTGGTCACCGCGTTTGCCATCGTCATCATAGTAGCGCACTTCGTCGACGTTTACGTTTTCGTCGTTATCTCGCTGACCTGCCGGAGCTGCAACACCACTGCCGGCTCCTGGCAAGATACTCTGATCTTGAGCTTTATACGGGCTGAACATCCTCAGAGGTGCTCCGCCACTCAATGGCATACTGACTACGGTCTCGACTACACTTGCGCGGAATTCATCGCTGGCAGCACTAGCAGACTCACCTTCGCGCGAGCTATCCGACGTGCCTATTGCTTCCTGATCGGCAGTACCACCAACGATCACACCGCGAGGCATATCAATGGCAAGTGGCGTTGCTCGCTCCTCGGTTTTAAGCGGCCACTCCTGCTTGGCAAGCATCGTTAAGTCCAGGACATCGAGCAGCTCGCCATACTTTTTCTTATCTATAATTTCCTTAGCTAGACCAATCCAAGCCGGGAGGGCACCGAGTGCACCGGTAATGTTTAGACCGCCTGCCCGCATCTGCATATTGCGGTCATAGCCTGTGTACGCTGCCAAAACATAACTATTCTCGGGATCAAGTGGCGCGCCTTTCTCGACTGGATACGGAATAAATCCCGCAAAATTGGCGTTGTTATAATCGTTCGTCGTTCCGGTTTTGCCGAAGGATGGAATACGAATTCGTTTCTCACCAGGCAGGGCTTTATTGCCTTTATTCTCCTTAGCCTGGAGGACATTACCCTCACCTCCTAGGGTCAGGTAAAGTTCCGACCGAGCCCGACGTCCAGTGCCGTGCGTCACGACGCGCTTGAGAATCTCGCGCATCTGCAGACCAAACTCAGGAAGCACGAGTTGGTATTCGCTGCGCTTGGGTTCGAAAAGCGTATTGCCAAAGCGATCCTCAATCCGACGGATCAAATTAACCTGGTTGGGTGGGCCCTCTTTATAGAAACGATACGTTTTACCACTCACAAAGGTCTGATAAATCTTCGCAACTTCAGCGAGGGTCACAACATTGGTACCTAGCGGAAAGGACAGGACCGGTTCGATGTTACTCGTCACGCCCATGGCTTTGGCCAGCGAAACTAGATAGTTTAGGCCCACAGCGATTCGAAAGTCGTGATGATTATAATAACGGAAGAGGTCGTACTCCTCCTGGCGTGCCATCACTTGTTCGTAATGCTTGGTCACATAACCATCGAGTAACTGCTCGTTGCCATGGGGCATCCAACCATCGATTTGGACATCATTAAGGGTGATGTCGGCCGAACCGAATAGAGCACTTCCGCCCCAGATTGCCTGAACGTCAAGCGGGGTCAGAGGACGACCCGCTGGCATCATCAGGCGTTCAATCTCGGCCTTATTCTTGTAGTCACGTTGCGGTGCCTCGCCAGGCAAGGTCATGACATAACCCAGCGCAGGTTTACTAAGCCCTGGCAGAACGCGAAAGTGATCAAGTAGTGGTTTTACTTGTGGATCGATGGCAGCAGCCTCGCCACCTTTAGCTTGGACTGCTTGCTCGATTAACTTCCAATCTGCCACCATCTGTTGGTCGAGTAGCTGGTGACGCAGAAAGTTATTGCTGGCTAAACGAAGCTTAATCGATTTTTGTGTTGGGGATAGATCGTCTTTAGCCAGCAAGATATTCTGAAGTTCGCTGGCATAGCCACGACCCCACCATATCTTTTTAAGACGCTGCTGAAATTCAAAGCTAGACGTATACTGCACATCTAGCATGAGATCGCTGATTGCGTTGTTAAGCTGAAACTCACGAACGCCATCGTTATCCAGCTGTACACCCATGGCGCGCGCTACTCGGAAATGAAAATCACGCGGTGCTTCGCCTGGATGCGGCAAGAGATCCATCACGCCCATCAGAGACTTAAACTGATCAAAGTTTAGCTTGTCGGTGATCTTGCTGGTCAAGGAAACTGATGCGCAGTTTTCCGACATAATACCAGCCCAGAGCATTGACACTTCTTTGTAGGGGCTGTCGTGATCTGGTCTCGGATAGTAAAAGCGACTCTGGAACGGGAATATTTGTCTCTCGTTGTCCAATCGATCGAGAATTGACCAACCGAGCTGCAGGGCGGCAAAGTAGACCACAGGTTTAAATACGGAGCCCGGCTGACGCTTAGCCTGCATCGAGCGGTTAAAACCGTGGGTATCAAAACCCGAGACCACAGCTCGCACTTCACCTTTGTCCAAGGCGATCAAACCACCGTTAACGCGCGGCCTCTTCATGAGCTCGCAGACACCCTCGTGAGTCTCGAGGTTATACTCGCGTACCTCCATATAGAGCACGTCACCGACTTTGATCTTTTTAACGATGTCCTGAGCCACGACCTCTGGCTTCTGGTAATAAGGCAAAGCCACCTGCGAGGCATAGCGTTTTAAAGATTCATAAGGGACCGTACAGCTGGGAAGACCGAAAGTGATCTTAAGCTCTGGCTCCTTTGGACTGCCGGCAATAGCTGACACCTCGCCAAAGTAAAAGTCGTTAACCGTCAGGCTACGCAGCTTGCGATAATAATCAGAACGCTCTTGTTTGAAACCTTTGAGGATCGATTCCAGACGAGACAAATTGCGACGTACGGCAAGCTGTGCCGCTTGCTGAAGCTCGCCATCGATCGTACTAAAAATCTTAAGACCAGCAGCGTTGAGTTCGCGGGCGTCCTCCATACCGAGTGCTTCAAGAATCTCTTTGCGCTGTAGCTGCCCACCGATGAGATCGACCAACGCGACCTCGTCGGTTCGAAAGCTACCGCGATTGAATTTGACGGGTTCGTCCCAAGCTTTCTTGAAATCCTCCTCGCTAACCCAACCCTGCTCATACATACGCCTGAGCACATAGTTCTTACGATTGAATGCCCGCTTAATGGCCCGCTCCCGACGCTCCCTGGTGTACTTAATAAACGGGTCGTACTGGCTTGGTCCCTTCACTGAGCCAGCAATGAAGGCCGACTCAACTAAATCAAGGTCCTTTACGTCTTTATTGAAGTAGTACTTAGCGGCAATACCAATGCCACGACCATTGCCGGAGACGTGAAACTGATTAAGGTAAAATTCTAGGATTTGCCTTTTCGAGTAGAGGCGCTCTAGCTGAAGTGCGGCAATCGCCTCTTTGACCTTGCGACTAAGAGTGACATCCCACCATCCTAAAATGTTGCGAGCCGTCTGCTGAGTAAGAGTGGAAGCTCCTCTCATCCTGCCACCCTTGAGCACCCCTACAGCGGCTGAAACGATGGCCGCAGGATCGATCCCGTGATGGTGATAAAAGTTCTTATCTTCGGCAGCGATTAACGCATTGATCATGCTAGCCGGCACTTCCTCAATGGGAACATAGCGCCTGTGAGCATCGCTGAAAATTGACCCAATCGGAGTCTTTTCATCCAACATATAAATGTTGGTCTCTTCGTTGATGCGGGCGAGGATAGTCGCCTTCTTCAGACTCGAGTCGTCGCCGAAGTAGACCAGTCCGTAGACTACGGACAAAATGCCGAGCAGTCCGGCTATCGCACTAACTACCGAAGCCGCAAAGCCCCATGCAGCAAATTTAGCAAAAGACCTAAAAGAGATCGCCATCACGACTCCGATGCAGAATTTACCTTATCCTATCATGGGCGCAACCCATGATAAACTGATGGGATGAGACCATTTTTCCTCACCTTCACCCTACTACTACTGCTCGCCTCTAAAGCCGAGGCTCGAGTGTATGACTCTTTTGCTGATGTTGCCGAACGGGCAATCCCTGGCGTCGTCAACATCCGCACTACTATTTATCAAGGCAACAAAGATCCAGCTCTCGATCTTTACCAATTTTTTCTCCACGGGACACTACCAAGGTCGGCGCAGACCCATGCTGTGGGCTCCGGCGTGGTGATTGACAACCAAGGTCACATCTTAACCAATCATCATGTAATCGAGAACGCTAGCGTCATTGAAGTGCTGTTCGCGAAGACCAAACGCAAGGTGAACGCCACCATCGTCGGTATCGATCCCAAAACGGACCTTGCCTTACTCCGCACTCAGCTCCCGCCCGGAGTGAATTGGCTTGATCCAGGTGACAGCGATCTCCTCCGCGTCGGCGACGTGGTACTTGCCATCGGCAACCCCTTTGGCTACGCCCATACCGTTACCAGCGGCATCATCTCGGCCAAAGGACGCGTGATAGGCGCTGGGCCTTACGACGACTTTCTCCAGACTGACGCCGCCATCCATCCAGGGAACTCAGGTGGCCCGTTAATTGACATCAGAGGCCGCGTTATTGGCATTAACACAGCCGTCGCGGCCGAGGGTCCAAACATCGGCTTTGCGATTCCCATCAACATCGCTCGCGCCGTGGTGCGAGACCTCCTTAGATACGGCAAGGTTAAAAGACCCTACATTGGCATCGTCGGCAAAAATATTCTGTCGACTGACGAAGTCGAATCTGGCGACACCCTAGGCGGTGTCTATGGTGTGATCGTCACCAATCTTATAGTCGAAGGACCAGGGTACAACGCTGGTCTAAAGATCGGTGATCTCATCATGGCCATCGACAACGAGAAGGTTCTCGACATGAACCAACTGCAGCGGATGATGAGCGGCCGCAGCCCGTCGGATCACATTCGACTCAAGATCTACAGGCGTGGACGAGGATTCATGTACGTGAACCTAGCACTAGATGAGTTCCCCAAGGCTAGTGACCTGCCTGTATCCAAAGATCTCTTTTAAACTGCGCCCGCGCCCCCTGCAGGAGTTTGCCTATGGCCTTGCGACTTATTAGCCTCGGTTATTTGATCACAAGTGCACTGACTGCTTATGGTCAAATGGGCGCCGTCAATTCCTTAGCTATGTGGAGTCGCAAGCCAGGCAACTTTAGTGACATCGAAAATCCTGAGAAGAATAATCTTAAGACTCTCGACCTTACCCAATTCAAGATGCAAAAACGGACGATGCACGACGCCCAATACGATAGAGAAGTCACATACAAGGGTGTTCCACTGACCCAGATTCTAAGTAGCTACAAACCTAATGACCACGACAACATGGTCATACTGCACTTCGACAACGGGATGGCGATCCCGATCATGCTGAATCCCGATGTGTTGAGCCGCCTGGACCCGTTTTTGGCTCTGGAAATTTGCGAAAACAAAAATGAATGCGTGACCAGTTTTCCGAGCATCAGCAAAGATGAGGTTTACGGACTTTCTGATGACCCAAGGCCGCTCACTTTTACTTGGAACAAGTTGGTTGTATCGAAAGCCTGGCACCCGGCAGTACCGGCTAGCAAAATAGGAATTTTCAGCCCCTGGCGCCATGCCGATTCGTTAGCTGGCGTAGAATTCGTCAACGCTTCAGCCTATTACCGTCAGTTTGAATTTGGCAGAGGTGCCGGAGAGAGAGTCTTCACGGCGCGCTGCCAATTTTGTCACGGGATTCGAAATATAGGAGCCCGTTACGGCTGGGACTACGCGACACCTCTCCCCATCTACGAAAAGAGATCTCCAGAACATCTGCTCAATCACGTCAAATATCCAAAGGTCTTGGCAAAGAAGAAGGGTCTAATGATGCCGACTCAGGACGACGTCACGCTTCCCGAGATGCAAGCCCTATGGCAATGGATGAAAGTGGGCGCCAAACGGAAGACCCTACCAGCCTACCAGCCTTGAGCTGGTCGGCAAGTTCGATATTTTTGCTCAATTTTGCGTCCGATCCTGCAAGATCCGCTAGGCCTTAGACACTGAGCTGCTATACTGCGCGCAGTTAACAAGGGCTTTTACCATTCCGATCGCCGGCAGCGGTCGGTCTTTCTTAGCGAGGATCCATGCAAGATCAGCAGCTCGTCAATTTGTTCAAGGGCCTAGTTATCGATGGCGTGCACCATGCCAATAGCGGCCACCCGGGTGGACCGATGTCGAGTATGGATCTGGCCTATCTGCTATATTCTGAGTTTCTGCAGTTCGATCCAGATAATCCGAAGTGGCTCGGACGCGACCGTTTCATCCTGAGTGCCGGTCATATGTCGATGCTGCAGTACGCGATGCTATTTGGCGTAGGCTGGCTCGGCATCGATGATTTAAAAACTTTCCGCCAACATCATTCCCGTACTCCAGGCCATCCCGAGAACTTTCAGACACCGGGTGTCGAATGCACAACGGGGCCACTTGGCCAGGGATGCGCTATGTCGCTTGGATTTGCGATCGCTTCGCGCCATCTGGCAAAGGTACTCGACAAAGAGCTCTTTAACTACCGCACCTGGGTACTATGTAGTGACGGAGATTTGCAGGAAGGTGTGGCGCTTGGTTCGGCCTCACTGGCGGGTCACCTGCGCCTTGGCAACTTGGTCTGGGTTTATGATAAAAATCACATCCAACTCTCAGGCCCGACCAATAAGTGTATCTCTGATGATTACCAGAAGGTGTTCTCCGGCTTTGGCTGGCAGGTCCTCAGCATTGATGGCCATGATCACAGCTCGATTCGCCGCGCCTATGAAACGGCTCGTAAGACCTCGGACCGGCCGACCATCATTATCGCCGAAACTGTGATGGGCAAAGGCTGCGCCACGCTTGAGGGAACAGCCAAGACCCACGGCTCGCCACTGCCCGAGGCGGAACGCCAAGCGACCAAGGCTAATCTGGGCATACCGGCAGGTGAAAACTTCTATGCACCTCCGGCACTCAGGACCCACTTCCAGCGCAATTTTGCCAAGCTCCGCGCCACTGCTAAGGCATGGCATGCGCGCCAAGAGCATCTGCTCGAATCAAATCCCGACTTCCGCACGCGCTGGGCGCAACACTACCAGCCAGTCGAAGCGGCGAAGCTTTCACCCGTACCGTGGGCCCTTGATAAAGACATCCCAACCCGCAACGCGTTTGGCGACATCATCAAGCACTGGGCCCCGGAGTTACCGCAGCTATTTGGTGGCAGCGCCGACCTTGAGCCATCAAACATGACGGGAGCCTTCGCCAAAGCTGTTGGTGACTTTGACGCGGAGAATCACGGCGGACGCAATCTTAACTTTGGTGTGCGTGAATTTCCGATGTCGGCTCTCTGCAACGGAATCGCCCTACACGGTGGCTTGGTGCCGTTTGACGCCACCTTCCTGAGCTTTGCTGACTACTCGCGCGCAGCGCTGCGCCTGGGCGCTATCCAGCGCGTTCGGGTGATTCATGAATTTACTCATGACTCGTTCTATCTGGGCGAGGACGGCCCGACCCATCAGCCGATTGAGCAGGTGATGGCTCTTAGATTAATCCCGAAACTCTACGTCATGCGCCCGGCTGACCCGCAAGAGACGGAAGTCCTCATGCGCAAGGCTCTTGATCTTGAATTGCCGAGTGCTCTGTGCCTGACGCGGCAGAAGGTCCCCTATCTTAAGTTGCCCAAGGAACGTCTCAATCATGCGGCCCGCGGTGCATACATCGTGCATGATACGTCAGACGCCGATCTGCTCATTATTGCTACAGGCAGTGAAGTCGGCCTAGCACTTGCGGCGGTTGCTCATCTTCAGGGCTACCGCACCCGTGTCGTATCGATGCCATGCTGGGAACTCTTCGCCGAGCAGCCCAAGACCTACCAAGAGTCGGTGCTACCGGCCGCAATCACGCGTCGCGTCTCCATCGAAGCTGGGTCAACATTGGGCTGGGAGCGCTTCACCGGTCTTCGCGGACTAAACATCGGCATCGATCATTACGGCGAGAGCGCACCGGCAGAGGTACTCGCAAAAGAGTATGGCTTCACGGCTGAGTCAATATGTGAGAGGATCGCTAGGCATTTTCCCCATTGAACCCGAAGGACCCTAGGAGCTGATGATGAGTTTGAAGATCAGACGGGCGGCAGTATTGGGTGCAGGCGTGATGGGTGCGCAGATTGCGGCCCATTTAGCGGCGGCTGGCGTCAAGGTGCACCTCCTTGACTTAGCTAGTAACGAACCTCCACAGGACAAAACCTTAGCCAAGCTGGTGGGCAAGAACTTTCGTTCTCAGCGCTCTATCTTGGCGATCGAAAACCTGAAGCAGTTAAAGCCATCGCCGCTCTACACGGCAGGTGTGCTGACTAGCGTGGTACCGGGCAACTTCGACGATGATATGGCGGTACTTGCGGACTGTGATTGGATTCTAGAGGCTGTAGTTGAGCGCCTTGATATCAAGCGCAGCATCCACAAGCGGATCGCAGAGTATGCCAAACCGCATGTGCCGATCACGACCAACACGTCGGGTATCAGCCTAGAAGAGATCGCCAAGGAGCAATCCGAAGAGTACCAGGCGCGCTTTTTCGGCACACACTTCTTCAACCCGCCGCGCTATATGCGTCTCCTCGAGACCATTCCCCATCCACGCACCAACGCTAAGTTGCAGGCTGAGCTTGAGACTTGGATTGTTGAGCGCCTCGGTAAGGGCATTGTGCATGCCAACGATACGGTTAATTTCATTGCTAACCGCATCGGCGTATTTGCCAGCCAAGCTGTGCTCCACCACATGGATGAGCTCAAGATCAACATTGAGACCGTCGATAACCTGACAGGTCCGCTGATCGGCCGAGCTAAATCAGCGACCTTGCGTACTGCTGACGTGGTCGGTCTTGACACCTTTGCCGCGGTAGCACGCAACACCTACGAGAAAGCTCCGAATGACCCTTATCGTCAATGGCTGCAGACACCCAAGTGGATGCAGGAACTGATCGAAAAAGGAGCTCTCGGTCAAAAGTCAAACAGCGTAGGTTTCTACAAAAAGGACAAAGACGCCAAGGGCAATACGGTGATCTTGGCCTACCGTCCGGAGAGCAAGACCTACGTTGAGCAGCAGGTCAAAACCTTCCCGTGGGAGGCTGACACAGACAAAGAGCGCGATACCGTCAAGCGCATTCAGATCATCCTTAAGCACAAGGACGAGGGCGCTCAGCTTGTGTGGCGCACGCTGCGCGACACCTTCAGCTATTCTGCTTTGCTGGTTGAAGACATCGCTGGCGGTAACGTCCAAGCTGTCGACAACGCTCTGAGCTGGGGCTTTGGCTGGGAGATGGGGCCTTTTGCCTTGTGGCAAGCCCTAGGCTACGACGAAGTCCTGAAACGCTTGAGTGACGAAAAGGTCAAGCTCCCAAGCTGGGCCAAACCGGGCATCAAGTTCTACGACGTGGTACCTGGCAGCAAGGAATGGATTGCTCAAGGCGGACCACTCAGTGAACTTAAGGTACAGGGCGGCCAGACTAAGCTCGTGGCTCTACCTAAACCAGATTATGCTTACCGTTTGCCGTCGCGTGAAAACAAAGACGACAAGCGCACGGTCATCTCGAATAAGAGTGCCAGCCTGGTCGACATCGGCGACGGCATCGCCTGCCTCACCTTCCATTCGAAGATGAACAGCCTAGACGAAAGCATCACCGAGCTGATGTATCAGTCGGTGCAGAAAGTCAAAGCCGACTTCGGCGCCTTGGTGATCGCTAACGATGCGCCAAACTTCTCGGCCGGTGCCAACATCAAGATGATCCTTGATGCGATTCACGCCAAGAAGTGGAGCGACATCGACAACTTCCTACGTGCCTTCCAAGGCTCGCTACAGGCAGTCAAGTTTGCTCCGTTCCCGACTGTGTCCTGCCCTGCGGGCCTGGTCCTGGGCGGTGGTTGCGAAGTCACGCTGCACACGACTCTGCGGGTTGCAGCGGCTGAAACCTACGCTGGCCTTGTTGAGGCGGGAGTTGGTTTGATCCCTGCCGGCGGCGGTACCAAAGAGCTTGCTCTTCGGGCGTACGAGCTTAATAGTTTTGCCGAGAAGGGCGATCCGTCGGCCTTCCTCCAACGCGCCTTTATGCTGATCGGTATGGCACGCGTGTCGGCTTCGGCTTTTGAAGCTGTCGAGATGGGGCTACTGCCGCAGACCACGCAGATTTCGCTGTCGCGAGAGCACATCGTGCACCGCGCTAAACGTGCGGCATTGACGATGCTGGCAGATGGCTATGTTCCGAAGACTCCGGCCACGGGCGTTAAGGTGGTGGGCGATCCAGGGATCCAGACATTCCGGATGGCGCTCTACAATATGGTCGAAGGTCGTCAGATCTCGGCTTACGACGCTGTCGTTGCTACTAAGATGGCTACCGTTCTTTGCGGTGGTGAGGTTGACGCGGGTACGCTCATCGACGAGCAGTATCTACTTGACCTTGAGCGTCGCGTCTTTATCGAGCTCTGTCAGGAACAAAAGACGGCTGACCGGATCCAGCACATGCTGGCCACTGGCAAGCCACTGCGTAACTAAACCATCGCCACGCGAACCGGAGGAATATTTCGATGAAAACCGCATATATCGTCTCCCCGCTGCGTTCTCCAGTCGGCAAAGCCGGCCGCGGTGGTCTACGCACCAAGCGTCCGGATGATCTGGCTGCAGACGTGATCCGTGCAGTCGTCAGCAACAGTGGTGTCGACCCCAAGCTGATTGAGGACGTCATCCTCGGCTGTGCAATGCCCGAGGGCGATCAAGGCATGAACATCGCGCGTTTTGCGCTACTACTTGCCGGTCTGCCAGAGTCCGTACCGGGTGTCACCGTCAACAGGTTCTGCTCCTCGGGTCTACAGACCATCGCCATGGCGGCCTCCCAGGTCCGCGCTGGCGATGCCGACTGTGTCCTGGCTGGTGGTACTGAATCGATGACTATGGTGCCCATGATGGGCTTTAAGCCCGTCGGGAGCCGCACCGTCAACGATCACCACCCAGATTTCTATCTGGGTATGGGTCTTACGGCTGAGAATGTGGCCAAAGACTACGGCGTCAGCCGGGCTGATCAGGATCAGTTCTCCTTTGACTCCCACATGAAGGCCGCAGCCGCCCTTGAGAAGGGACTTTTCAAGGACGAGACGGTGCCAATCAAGGTCACCTATCGCAGTCCTGGTCCAGACGGTAAGGTCAAGATCGAAGAGGGTGTCGTCGCTGCTGACGAGGGTCCTCGTCAGGATACAACCGTAGCTGCCCTAGGCAAACTACGGGCCGCCTTCCTCCAAGGTGGCTCTGTGACTGCTGGTAACAGCTCACAGATGTCGGACGGCGCGGCGATGGCGCTGGTTTGCTCAGAAGAGTTCGTGAAAAAGCACAATCTCAAGCCTATTGCCCGCTTTGCCGGCTACTCCGTCGCTGGGGTACCGCCACGCATCATGGGGATCGGACCAGTCGAGGCGATCCCACGCGCCTTGAAAAAGGCCGGCATCACGGCCGACAAGATTGATCGCATCGAACTCAACGAGGCCTTCGCGGCTCAGTCGCTAGCGGTTATTCGGTCCCTAGGGCTAGACCCGACCAAGATCAACCCCACTGGTGGTGCGATCGCCCTCGGACACCCACTGGGTGCCACCGGTGCTAAGTTGACGGCCACACTGCTCCATGGCATGAAACGTGACAGGCAGAAGTGGGGTATGGTCACCATGTGTATCGGCACCGGTATGGGAGCCGCTGGAGTATTCGAGTTACTTTGACAGCAGATAGCGAAAAGACGGTGGCGGTCACAATCCGCCATAAAGATGAAGTATGCGTTCATAAGCTGCGTCGTGGGCTTGGCCTCCAGGCCCTCGCCGCAGCGGCATCAACGCCGATCGAATTTGACTGCCGCGCCGCCGACTGCGGGATCTGCATCGTGCGTGTGCAAGAGCATCCCGAGCATCTTTCTCCCCCGACTACGGGCGAAAAAGACTTCCTAGTTGCGATGCGCGCCTCGCCAGATGAGCGTCTGGCCTGCCAGTGTCGCGTGATGGGTGACGTGACC